>NZ_JAUBOZ010000011.1:0-103303 GCF_036700475.1 Microcoleus sp. T2B6
TCTTCCTTCTTCCTTCTTCCTTCTTCCTTCTTCCTTCTTCCTTCTTCCTTCTTCCTTCTTCCTTCTTCCTTCTTCCTAACTAATTGAGCCGCATAAATATAGTAGCTTTGCGAATTCCTGTTATTTCTCCCGTACTGGTGACAGTGAGCGATCGCAAGTGGTCGAACAATGGTCTTGCCGAAAGTTCAATTAACCTCAACAGCGGGATTTGTTTTTCCCAAATTGCCCTGCTGGAGGGCCAGTCTAAATAAAAATAGCCGTCGTTAGATGGCGGTAGCGGTTCAATGCTGGTTTGAAAATCTTGATTGGCAACTAAAGAGCCTGTTTCTGCTGCTTCTAGTGCTGCGTCCATTGCTTCTACTGAAGTGGTGAAAATTTCGTATTTGCCGACGGTGGCTCGGACTCCTTTTGCCTCGGTTTCGATCGCACTTTTTCTATTATTTTCTTTACCATAATTTGGACTCGTTGTCAACTGCGTCCAAGCGGTAATTTTCTGGTTTCTGAGAGTGAAGCTGCCGATGCTGTATTCTTTGCTGCGGGCAATTTCATCGAGTTTGTCGAGATCCTTTTGGGAATCAGCAGATTTTTCGGCTGCGAAAATCCAATCGGCACTATTTGACGAATTCGGAAGCACTGCTAAAGCGTATTCTCCTTGTACCCAGTCAAATACATCCTGCGGCAGGTTGACGCCCCAAAGTTGTTGAATATCTGCCAGAGTGCGATCGACTAAATTTGAGACTTCAGCGTTAGTGGAAACCGCCGATGACAAATCAGCCCAAAAATTCCTTAAGTCGGTGCTGGCGACCGCGAAAGGACTGGCTGAGGGAATGTATTGCAAGGCTTGCACAGGTTCGGAGAGTGTTGGAGAAGCTGTGTTTTCTCGCGATGTCACTAAAGCAGTTTGAGCCAGCAATCCCCGTCGGTTGACTCCGACAGCAACTGCGAGGGAATTAAGAGAAACTTGGGGATTTTGCTCGGTTGCTGATTGCGGGAGATTGACAAATGCTAAAGCAATTCTGCCTTGAGTTAGCTGCTGCAAAGCTTTTTGATATTCCGGGGTATTGTTGAGATTTAGGTTAGCTGATTCAACGTTATTAATTGCATCTCGAATCACAATCGGGCTATTGGAAAATAAAACAAAACTTTGGTTATTCCCATAATTTAAATTACCGCCGATGGCTGCTGTTGCGAAGCTGGATGGCAACTTGGAAGTCGGCAGAGAAAACGGGTTAAAAGGCGAAAGTAAAGCAGATTTTTTCTTGGCTATGGGTGCTTGTTTATAATTAATTCTCACGCCTTTATATATTTCCGACTGCACTGTTTTATCGGCACGAGATTGTTGACGCCAGTAGGAGTCAAGAAATTTTTGGCTGCGATCGACCTTTTGGGAGGAAACAGCCAGCAAAAACCCGGCTTGTTTGCCGTTGCTGCTGTCGCCATCGAAATCAGGGTTTGTGACGGCGAGGGTAATTTCGTCACCTATCCAAGGTTGGATATCTCGACTGTAATCCAGGCCTGTATTGGCGAGGAAACTTTTTTTGATTTGCTCAAATTCTGCGTGCGATCGACTTCTTTCTTCGGGAGTGGCAAAAACTTGTCGCAATGCTTCGAGGCGATCGGGATTTACCAGCATTGAAGCTAACAAAGGTGCTTGTTTCGAGACAAACACAGCCGCAGCCGGAGTAGTTGTCGGCCCGCCAGCGAGCAAATTCAGGGGAGTGTGAGTTGTCAGCCAGTAAAAACCACCGGCACTCAAGCCTAAGAGTGCCAAGACGCCAGCAATGAGGAAAGAAAAGAACGATCGCAACTTCATCGGCAAATGACAAATTACCACAGTCTCTGATTATACACCCAGAACCCCGACTTGTTTCAAAAGCAGAGGTTATCGCCACCTTGTTAGTTTTTAAGTCGATCGATCTGCCAATCTAGCTATCAGATTTTCCAGGGATAATTGAGGCAATTCTGACAACAGTAATGATAATTTTTCTGGGGATAATCCGAGCAAATTGGGGATGAGATTAACCGGGCGTTCTTCTTGTCCTGATTGGCTGAAGCGGTTGTTCAAAACACTTTCCGCTAGCAAATTTTGGACTTGTTGGCGATCGGTTTGGGCGATCGGCAGCATAGATAATTGGACTAACAACATAGTAAACTCGGCAGTAGGTAGAGCCGATACCGGGCGCACAAAAGTGAGAGTTAGGGGGTCTAACTCCCCAAATCTGACCTGCAAGAAACTCTCTAAAATCAACCGCTGTCCTTGTTCTCTTCCTTGTTCAATTCCTTGTTCTCTTCCTTGCTCAAGACCTTGTACAAGACCTTGTACAAGACCTTGTTCTCGTGCTTCTTGTAACTTTTGTTGAAAAAGGGGTACGATCGCCATAACTAACTCCTGATCTTCATCATCCATTGTGGGATTAGTTGGTGTATTCGCTTGCAAATTTTCCTGCAAGATGTAAAGTAATTGTAGCGCATTAGCTCGAATTGAAGCATCAATGGGAAATGCAGTTAATTCCGCGATCGCCCCTTGCTGCACCCGGCCCCTACCCAACATCCGCAACCACATAGTCTCTGGAGTCCTCGGTAGCTGGTGAATAGCGATTAAGCCAACTCTCCAAACCTCCGATAAAAAATAAACTCCTCTCCCCCAGCCCTCCGACTCTTCAGGAGTCCGAAAACCAAAACTGCTTAATAAAGCCTCCGAAGCAGTAGGAGTGAGAATCCACAACATCGGTAATTGTCTTTCCTCAAAACGTTGATCTTGTCGATTAGCCCGCCGCCCCAGTTCTGCCCTACTATTTAATAACTTAACGACACAGCTAAAAATTCCCTCAGCAGTCACAGGATTGCGAAACGGTTCAATTATGGCCGCCGTTGCAGCCATTTTACCTAACAAACCCAAACTTTGGACATATTCATATTCGCTCTCAAAAGAAGTTGGTTGAAACCAAACATCAATTTCTCTAACTTCAGCAGTGACATTTTTGCTCGTTTCTACTTCTCCAAGAGGCGACAATAACTCTTGCAGGTATTCTTTTGCAAACTGATCGTGGGGAAACTTAGTCATATGATTTTAGATTTTAGATTTTAGAAGCAGGTTGTCTACCACGGCACTCCTCGCGCATCGGAAAAATCTGCATCTAGAACCGCCCCTCGATCGAAAACAGCATCAGTTAAATCAGCCTTTCTAAACGACGTTATCGACAATTTTTCTATCTGTTCAACAGCGATAAAAAATCCGATCGCAGTTAACCCAAGAATTACCCCAGAAACCAAAAATAAGACAATTCCCCTGAGAGTATCTCCCCCCAAAAATGTCACAATACCGCTAGCGCCGATCGCAGCAGCAGCCCCAGCCACAGCCCCCGCCACAATCCCAGCCTCGCACCGAGTCGCAGCAATCGCCGTCGCAGCGGTTCCGGCCACCGCCACAGCCCCCGCATCTGCCCCGGCAATCAGTCCAATCAAAGCCCCAGCCGTCGTCACTGTCACCGCAGTCACCCCAGCCCTAGCAATCAAATTTCTCACCCGCCTGCGGCTTTGTCCGGTTCGGACACCCTGAAAATTTGCCCCTCTCAAAATCGCCCCGGTGAAATTGCAGCCTCGAATGTCGCAACCGCTGAAATTCGCCCCTGACAAGTCAAGGCCTTTAAAAGAACGGTTCCGCAAGTTTTGGTTAGCAAAATTGAGATTTCGAGGTAAAGTCATTCGATTTTAGATTTTAGATTTTAGATTTTAGATTAACCAACGCATTGCGCCTGGGTTTTTAGATTTTAGATTATAGATTTTAGATTAACCAACCACAGGGCATTTAGAATAAAGCCTGTGGTTTATAACGAGTTTCCATGTCTCCCATCTCCGAATCCCCATTTTCCCCCGAACAAATTGCCGCTGAAAGACTCACACATGAAGAATATCAAGAAATCGTTCAGCGTCTCGGTCGCCATCCTAATAAAGCTGAATTGGGAATGTTCGGCGTCATGTGGAGCGAACACTGCTGTTACAAAAATTCGCGGCCACTATTAAAACAGTTTCCCACAGAGGGCGATCGAATTCTCGTCGGGCCTGGAGAAAATGCCGGCGTCGTAGACTTGGGAGACGGCTTGCAACTCGCCTTCAAAATTGAATCCCACAACCACCCGTCAGCAGTCGAACCTTTCCAAGGTGCAGCAACCGGTGTCGGGGGGATTCTCCGCGATATCTTCACAATGGGTGCTCGCCCGATCGCACTTTTAAATTCCCTGCGTTTCGGCAACTTAGACGATGCTAAAACTCAGAGATTGTTCAAAGGCGTAGTATCGGGAATTTCCCATTATGGAAATTGCATCGGAGTACCCACAGTTGGCGGCGAAGTTTATTTCGATCCTGCTTATTCCGGCAACCCATTAGTTAACGTCATGGCCTTGGGTTTAATGGAAACTCAAGAAATCGTCAAATCCGGGGCATCCGGCATCGGAAATCCCGTGCTTTATGTCGGTTCAACTACCGGGCGAGATGGCATGGGAGGAGCAAGTTTTGCCAGTGCCGAATTGACAGACAAATCAATGGACGATCGCCCCGCAGTCCAAGTAGGAGATCCATTTTTAGAAAAATCCTTAATTGAAGCTTGTTTAGAAGCATTCAAAACCGGTGCAGTCGTCGCCGCCCAAGACATGGGCGCCGCCGGAATCACCTGTTCCACATCAGAAATGGCAGCCAAAGGTGGCGTTGGCATTGAATTCGATTTAGACAAAGTTCCCGTTCGAGAAAGCGGTATGGTTCCCTACGAATACCTGCTTTCGGAATCCCAAGAACGGATGTTGTTTGTTGCCCAAAAAGGACGCGAACAGGAATTAATCGATATTTTCCACCGCTGGGGATTGCACGCCGTAGTCGCGGGGACAGTCATCGAAGAGCCGATCGTCCGAATTCTATTTAAAGGCGAAATCGCTGCCGAAATTACCGCGACTGCTTTGGCAGATAACACGCCAATTTATCACCGAGAACTGTTGACAGAGCCACCAGAATATGCTAAAAAAGCATGGGAATGGACGGCGGATTCGCTACCACAATCCACAGTTACAGGTATCGAAATTAACGGCATTTTCCAAACTTGGAATCAGATTTTGCTGACGCTTTTAGATACTCCCACCATCGCTTCTAAACGCTGGGTTTATCGCCAATACGACCATCAAGTGCAAAACAATACTGTTGTTTTACCGGGAGGCGCTGATGCTGCTGTTGTCAGATTGCGTCCGCTAGAACCCAGCCACTCTTCCCTTGCTAACGGGTTAGAAGTACACCCCCTTGCTAAGGGGGATCTACTGAGAGAAAATGCTGTTTCTCTAGCTTCCGAAAGCAAACAGGAAGAAGAGGTAATTCCTCTATTTACAAAGGCACAAGGTAGGGAAACTCCAAAAGTTTCTCCCCCCCTTAGCAAGGAGGAAGCGCCCCTGGGGATTATTCCGGGAGTTGCTGCAACGGTTGATTGCAATTCTCGTTATGTTTATCTCGATCCTTATGAAGGTGCAAAAGCAGTCGTAGCGGAAGCAGCGAGAAATTTAAGCTGTGTGGGTGCTGAACCTCTCGCAGTTACTGATAATTTGAATTTTGGCAGTCCCGAAAAGCCGATCGGATATTGGCAGTTAGCGTCAGCTTGTCGCGGGATTGCTGATGCTTGTCGGGAGTTGGGAACGCCTGTTACTGGTGGCAATGTTTCTCTTTACAATGAAACGGTTGATGCTGAGGGGAATCCTCAACCAATTTATCCGACTCCGGTAATCGGAATGGTGGGGTTAATTCCCGATTTGACCAAGATTTCTGGCCAAGCTTGGCTAAAGAAAGGTGATTTAATTTATGTGCTGGGAATTGGGGAATCATCCCAAAACTCAGAACTTCCATCTGAAAGCTCAACAATCGATACTTCTCCTACTTTGGGAGGTTCGGAATATTTAGCAGCAATTCACGGGATTGTAGCTGGGAAACCGCCAAGGATAGATTTTGAGTTAGAAAGAAAAGTGCAATCGGTTTGTCGGGATGGAATTCGGCAAGGTTGGGTATGTTCTGCCCATGATTGTGCGGAAGGTGGAATTGCGATCGCCCTCGCGGAATCCTGTATTTCTGCTAAAATGGGTGCAGAAATTCATCTCAGTTTCAATTCGGCAAATGTCAGCCGCTGGGATGAAATTTTGTTTGGTGAAATGGGCAACTGCATTGTAGTTTCAGTCGCACCGAAAAATCAAGAAATTTGGGAGTCTTACCTGGAAGAACATTTGACCAAAATGTGGCATAAAATTGGTGTAGTTTGCTGTGCTGAATCACCTTTGCGGGTTGTGACTGCTGACAATCAAGCGTTAATTGAGGTGGCGATGGGTGAGATGGGCGATCGATTCTATAATGCGATCGAGCGTCGGATTGCATCTGTCTGACAACGTGAATTTTCGATCCCCCTAAATCCCCCTTAAAAAGGGGAGTAGGGGTTGACTTTGAATACTCTTGTCCCCCCCTTCGTAGGGGCGGTGCCCCCGTGCCCGCCCTTGGCTAGGGGGGATCTCCGGGTTTAAAACACGCCCAATAACCCCAACTTCTTACAAAATTCACGATTCTTAGAAAAATCTATAACAGAAGTCCGGGTTCTTAGACACTATACAATATAAACATTATCATTCATAAAACAAATGATTTGCTGTATCAATCCCAACTGCGAAAAGCCTGAAAACCCCTACGGGCATACATATTGCATCGATTGTGGCGTCAAACTCGTACCAATTCTGCGAAGCCGTTTCCGCATGATCAAATTTCTTGGTCAAGGCGGCTTCGGCAGAACCTATTTAGCAGAAGATATTGATAAACTAAATCTACCCTGTGTCGTTAAACAATTAGCACCAAATGTCCAGGGAACTTGGGCGATTAACAAAGCGGTAGAATTATTTCAGCAAGAAGCCAAACAACTACAACAGCTAGGACAACATCCCCAAATTCCATCACTAGATGCCTATTTTGAACAAGACAACTATCTGTATCTCGTACAACAGTTTGTCGATGGTGATAATTTATTAAAGCTTTTCCAAAATCGGGGAATTTGGCAAGAAAGCCAAGTTAAGCGACTATTACTCGAACTCTTACCTGTTCTCAAGTTTATTCACGAACAAAAAATCATTCACCGCGATATCAAGCCTGAGAATATTATGCGCCGTCGCAGCGATGGTTTGTTAGTTCTCATTGATTTCGGAGTTTCCAAACAGTTGTCTGGAACAGTGATGTCGAGACTGGGAACACAAATTGGTTCGGATGGTTATGCACCGCTTGAACAAATGCAAGGGGGTGAAGCTTATGCAGCCAGCGATTTATTTAGTTTGGGGGCGACGGCTTTTCATCTACTGACGGGGGTATATCCTTTTAGTTTGTGGGTGGAACATGGTTATAGTTGGACTGCAAATTGGCAGCAACATTTGAAAAGTCCGATAGACAAGGGACTGGCATTAATTCTTTCTAAGTTGTTGGCAAAAGATATCCAGCAGCGCTATCAATCAGCAGAGGAAGTTCTCAAAGATTTTCGACGTCAGTCAATACCAACTTTTGCGCCGACACCAACTTTTGCGCCAATATCAACTCCCAAGCCGACACCAACTCCTGCGCCAATATCAACTCCCAAGCCGACACCAAATCCTGCGCCAATATCAACTCCCACGCTGACTTTACCAACTTTTGACTTTGAAGTGGTGACAGTTAATGCACGGGGTAATATAACTAACCGTCAACGCCATCAAGCACAATTTATTAGTGAAAATTTAGGTAGCGGTGCAATCTTGGACATGGTAGCAATTCCTGGTGGCAGTTTCGTGATGGGTTCTCCCAGTACGGAAACAGGACGACGTGACAATGAAGGGCCGCAGCATAATGTGAATATCCCTCCTTTTTTTATGGGTAAATATGAAGTCACTCAAGCACAATACCAAGCAGTGATGGGAAATAACCCATCTAATTTCAAAGGTGCGAAACGTCCAGTAGAAAATGTAAATTGGGATGAGGCTGTGGAATTCTGCCGTAAACTTACTCAAAAAACAGGCAAGACTTATCGTTTACCATCGGAAGCGGAATGGGAATATGCTTGTCGCGCGGGAACTACAACACCTTTCTATTTTGGTGACACAATTACGCCAGATTTAGTTAATTATAATGGCAATTATCCCTACGGTGCTGCATCAGAGGGATTTTGGCGCGAACAAACAACAGATGTGGGGAGTTTTCCGCCCAATGTGTTTGGTTTATACGATATGCATGGCAATGTTTGGGAATGGTGCAGCGATAAATGGCATCGTAATTATAGTGGCGCACCGACTGACGGAAGTTCTTGGGAAACTGGAACAGATAATGACCGAGTGCAGCGTGGTGGTTCCTGGAACGACTGTGCGGTCCATTGCCGTGGTGCCCTTCATGACGGGGGTTCGGCGGTCTATCGCCGCAGGCCCGTCGGTTTTCGCGTAGCTCTGGTTTCCGCGTAGTCTCCGGTTTTTGGTTCTGTGCTGTAGCTAAGTAGTAGGGTGCGTCGCCCGCAACCATCTACAAATCAAATCGACAATCTCGCAGCGACGCACCGCGATAGTCAGTCAATCGATTTTAGATTTTAGATTTTAGATTAAAGAATTCAAAAATCGACCTCACGGATGAATCCGGGGGCTTGTGAAGAGGATTCGGAGATTAGGCCGGGGCTGGTTTATTATGTTGTTGGTTCCGAGATAGATGGTTGGTAAAACCCGCCCCTACCGCAGAATTAAGCCTACCGAGCTTGA
Source organism: Microcoleus sp. T2B6 (assembly GCF_036700475.1). Lineage (NCBI taxonomy): Bacteria > Bacillati > Cyanobacteriota > Cyanophyceae > Oscillatoriales > Microcoleaceae > Microcoleus > Microcoleus sp. T2B6. Next base: position 8,769 of record NZ_JAUBOZ010000011.1, read on the forward strand.
TAACTGATAGAGATATCGCCTTAGAATATCAAATAGCTACACAATTCATAAATCCCCAAATTTATATGACAATCGAAGAATTAGAAGTACAACTCCTGGCCTTAACCGCGATCGAAAAAGCTGAGGCGATCGGCATCTTAACTCAAAGCCTGAAAAACAGCGGCCGCCCGATAACCAAAACTCCCGGCGTAATGGGCGGTGATGCTTGTATTGACAAAACTCGCATTCCCGTTTGGTTGCTCGCCAGCTATCGCAATGACGGCGCTACCGATGCTTTTATTCTAGACTGCTACCCCCATCTCAGTGCTGCTGATTTGGTAAATGTTTGGGCTTATACTGAAGCTTATCCTGACGAAATTGAGTCAGCACTTCGACAGCAAGATGATGCTGACGAAATCTTAGATACACCGGAAAATATCAAATAAACCTATGGCACGTCTCTATGCAGACGAACACTTTCCCCGACAAGTTGTGCAAAATCTGCGCTCTTTGGGCCATGATATCCTGACTGTTCAAGAAGCAGGAAATGCTGGACTACCTGATGAGGATGTATTAGTATTTGCCATCAGTGAGGATCGAGCTGTTTTGACCATCAATCGGCGCGATTTCTTTCAACTGCACAAGCTGAAACCTGACCATTGCGGTATTATTGCCTGCACGCGAGATGACGATATGCCTAGACTGAGTGCGAATATTAATGATGCGATATCTACTGCTGAGATACTGACGGGGAAAGTGATTCGTGTCTATCGTTCTGGGCCGCCGTCCATATCTTAATTGAATTTAATAATTCTATCTACAATCTCCAAGTAAGATGCAAATCTCACATATCCCCACCCTACAAATTAGACTACTGGACGCACTCCGCCTTCATAAGCGGGTTTTTTACCGAATCTACGAGAGCGAACGAAGTATTTTCATAAAAAAAAACCGGTTTCTGGGCCCCATGCGTAAGTCCTATACAATATAAACAATATCATTCCTAAAATAAATGATTTGCTGTATCAATCCCGACTGCCCCAATCCTCAAAACCCCGACGGGCAAACATATTGCATCAGTTGTGGCCTTCAACTCGTACCCATCCTGCGAAATCGTTTCCGCACGATCAAACTCCTCGGTCAAGGTGGCTTCGGTCGAACCTATTTAGCAGAAGATATTGATAGACTAAATCAACGCTGTGTCGTTAAACAATTAGCACCCGATGTCCAGGGAACTTGGGCGATTAACAAAGCGGTAGAATTATTTCAGCTAGAAGCTAGACAACTGCAACAGCTAGGACAACATCCCCAAATTCCATCACTAGATGCCTACTTTGAAGACAACAAATATTTGTATCTCGTACAGCAGTTTGTTGATGGTGATAATTTGTTGACGCTTTTCCAAAATCAGGGAATTTTGCAAGAAAGCCAAGTTAAGCAACTATTACTCGAACTTCTACCTGTTCTCAAGTTTGTTCACGAACAAAAAATCATTCACCGAGATATCAAGCCTGAGAATATTATGCGCCGTCGCAGCGACGGTTTGTTAATGCTGATTGATTTCGGAGTTTCCAAACAGTTGTCAGGAACAGTGATATCGCGACAGGGAACGCAAATTGGTTCGCATGGTTATGCACCGCTTGAACAAATGCAAGGGGGTGAAGCTTATGCAGCCAGCGATTTGTTTAGCTTGGGGGCGACGGCTTTTCATCTACTGACGGGGGTACATCCTTATGGTTTGTGGACGGAACACGGTTATAGCTGGACTGGAAATTGGCAGCAACATTTGAAAAGTCCCATAGACAAGGGATTGGAATTGATTTTATCTAAGTTGTTGGCAAAAGATATCCAGCAGCGCTATCAATCAGCAGAGGAAGTTTTAATAGATTTTCAACGTCAGTCAGGACAATCTCCCGCACCGACACCAATTCCCACAATTCCTGTGATTCCACAGCACTCTTTGCCGTTACGAACTAAGACAACAAGGCGAGGTTTCTTGCAATTAGCGGGTTTTGCTGGGGGAGGATTTGCATTAGCTGTGCTGGGTCAAAGTTTATTGAACAACAAAACTTCTTCATCTTCACCAAATCTTCCACCTTCATCCAACAAGGCGGCCCCATCTCCTAAATCATCAGCTCAAAAATCATCTCCAAAAACTACAGCCAAAAGTTCATCGCCAAAACCATCTCCCAAACCATCTCCCAAACCCGCACCAGAAACTCCAAAACCTACGCCATCTTCCAATGCTTTAAAAAGCTTTACTTTTGAAACAGTGACAGTCAACTCAACGGGGCAAATCGCTAACCGCCGTCAAGGAAAAGCACAGGCTTTTATAGAAAATATGGGGAATGGTATTACTCTAGACATGGTAGCAATTCCTGGGGGCAGTTTCGTGATGGGTTCGCCCGATACGGAAGCCGGACGAAGTAGTTATGAAGGGCCGCAGCGTACCGTGAATATCCCTGCTTTTTTTATGGGTAAATATGAGATAACTCAAGAACAATACCAAGCGGTGATGGGAAATAACCCTTCTGAGTTCAAAGGTGCGAAACTTCCTGTCGAAAAAGTAAGCTGGAATGACGCTGTGGAATTCTGCAAGCGGCTTTCTAAAAAAACAGGCAAGACTTATCGCTTACCTTCACAAGCGGAATGGGAATATGCTTGTCGCGCCGGAACTAAAACACCTTTCTATTTTGGCGAAACTATTACCCCGGATTTAGTGAATTATAATGGCAATAATCCCTACGCTGGGGCATCGAAGGGACTTTACCGCAAACAAACAACTGATGTCGGGAATTTTTCACCCAATGCTTTTGGACTTTATGATATGCACGGAAATGTTTGGGAATGGTGCAGTCATCTCGACAACGATCGAAGCGATCGCCGGGTGCGGTGTGGCGGTTCCTGGAAGGACACTGCGGTGAATTGTCGCAGTGCGTATCGTCTTAGCAATTTGGCGGGCGATGGTTACTCGGACATCGGTTTTCGCGTGGTTTTGGTTTCCGCGTAGCCGGTTGAAGCCGTAGGGTGCGTCGCCCGAAACAATCTACAAGTTCGATCGACAATCTCGCAGCGACGCACCGCGAGAGTCAGTCAGGTGCGTCGCCATCTCAAATTTGTAAATTCCACCCTTAAATCTCGCAGCGACGCACCCTACAATAACGGAAATCGATCAAACCTGGTTTATTTTCGTTAAAATATGCCAAGGTCACACATCAGGAAGGATAAAAAATATGACCCTCAATCTTCCTCTTCCCGATTCAATTCAAAATTTTATTAACGAACAAGTGGCAATCGGAGGCTACAGTAATGCAGCGGAATACATCTTGCACCTAATTCGCCAAGAACAAGCAAGATCCGCGCGGGTTGAGTCGTTATTGTTGGCTGGTTTGGATAGTGGCAATTCTATAGAGATTACCGATGATTGGTGGGAGCAAAAACGGGCTCAGTTGGTGCAGAAACTTGACCCACAGCAGCAATGACTAAACGGATTGTCATTACACCAAGAGCAAGTCAAGATTTAGACGAAAATTTTGCTTATATTGCTCAAAATAATCTTGATGCTGCATTGCGTTTTTTTGATGCAGCACGTCAGACCTTTGCGAGATTGGCTCAAATGTCGGGAATGGGTCGCCTGTATCCGGTTCAAAATCCACGGTTGGAGGGTTTGCGAAGATTGTCAGTTAGGGGTTTTGAGAATTATCTGATTTTCTATCTGTCTTTTGATAACTATATTAAGGTAGTGAGAATTCTGCACGCCGCGAGAGATTTAGAGGAAGTTTTGTCAGGAGATGAAGCTGATTGACTTTGTAGAGTAGGAAAATTTTTCAGGCTGCAAACTCTCCATCCCACCGTTAACTCCTGTCGAGATTACTTAATACTCGATCGCGCCCAAAATTGACTTTACATGGCCGCACAGATTCCCATGATAATATAGTATGTCAATCTCACAGAAAAGTCAAGCTCGATCGCCCTTAAATTCTAATATTTCAAAAAGCCCGTGAAGCAATTTTATAATTTATTTGCCATTGCACGATCGCCTATCTCTTCGTTCCCCTCTGTTGGGACGAGAGTTTGACTCTTAAGCGATTTCAAGAGACTGCTGGCGAATTTAAAAGTGGTTTCACCCCTCACCCGTAAAAATAGTGGCTCTGGACTAAATATTTAATTAACCATATAGCTATTAAGTGGCCAGAACGAAAGAAAATGCTGCATTCGTGATGTGATGGGTAACACCCTTGGCGAATTCGCCAACAGTATTTTTCAATCGCCGATTCCCGCGCCCACAATTAATCAAGGTTAATATAGGATCAGGGGGCGATCGATACTACAATGCGATTGAACGCCGCATCGCTTCTGTCTGAAATGCTACACGATTTGGAAATAATGACAGATCCGTGGCAAGATTAAGGGAATGTTAAGTTATGCGACGCCTTCGCAAACAAGATTTCCCGCTGAAACTGTCCCCCTAACCCACCTTCCCCATTAGGAACCCACCCATCTATGATTCCCAACCATTCCTTCGCGGCTGACGAGCATTCTAGCAAACCCGACAAGCCCGAGGAAGCTTGTGGCGTTTTCGGTATCTACGCACCGGGTGAAGATGTCGCCAAGTTGACCTACTTCGGTTTGTATGCCTTGCAGCACCGGGGTCAGGAATCAGCAGGGATTGCCACCTTTGACGGTGAAAAAGTACACCTGCACAAAGATATGGGACTGGTTTCCCAAGTCTTCAACGAATCGAGTTTAGGTCACTTGCCCGGTAACTTAGCCGTAGGACACACTCGCTACTCTACTACCGGCTCGTCGCGCGTGGTCAACGCTCAGCCTGTGGTTGTCGAAACTCGTTTGGGAAGTCTGGCATTAGCACATAACGGGAATCTTGTCAATACAAAAGAATTGCGGGAAGAATTGCTGTCTCGGAAGTGCGAGTTTGTCAGCACGACGGATTCAGAGGCGATCGCAGTGGCGATCGGTTCCGAGGTAGACAAGGGCAAAGACTGGCTGGAAGCAGCGATCAGTGCGTTTGCTATGTGCCAAGGAGCCTTTAGTTTGACGATCGCCACTCCCAAAGGCGTGATGGGAGTCCGCGACCCCCAGGGCGTCCGCCCGCTGGTAATTGGCATCCTCCCCACAACTCCGGTACGATACGTTTTAGCATCGGAAACTTGTGGCTTGGATATTATCGGTGCTGAATTTTTGCGGGACGTAGAACCGGGGGAATTAGTTTGGATTACAGAGGAAGGTATGGCTTCCTTCCACTGGAGTCAGCAGCAGAAGCGCAAACTTTGCATCTTTGAAATGATCTATTTTGCTCGCCCCGATAGCCAAATGGAAGGTGAAAGTTTGTACAGCTACCGCCTGCGGATCGGGCGTTTGTTGGCAGCAGAATCTCCCGCTGATGCTGATATAGTCATCGGCGTTCCCGATTCTGGAATCCCCGCCGCGATCGGCTTTTCTCAAGCTTCCGGCATTCCTTACGCCGAAGGATTGATTAAAAACCGCTACGTGGGGCGCACTTTTATTCAACCGACTCAGACAATGCGCGAGTCAGGAATCCGCATGAAACTCAACCCTCTCAAAGATGTCTTGGAAGGGAAGCGGGTAATTATTATCGATGATTCGATCGTGCGCGGTACAACCAGTCGCAAAATCGTCAAAGCCTTGCGGGATGCTGGCGCAACCGCAGTTCACATGAGAATTTCTTCGCCACCGGTGACACATCCTTGTTTCTACGGGATCGACACCGACAATCAAGATCAGTTGATTGCGGCTACTAAGTCAGTCGCAGAAATCGGCATCCAAATAGGGGTAGATTCTTTGGCTTTCTTGAGTTGGGATGGAATGCTAAGGGCGACTAACGAAGACCCGATGAGTTTTTGTTCGGCGTGTTTCACTGGTGATTATCCGATCGACGTTCCAGAAATGGTAAAACGGTCTAAGCTCATATTAGAAAAAGCTGGAACCTAGAAAATCTAAAAGCGAGAAAGCGATCGCCCGTCACTTTCCGCTATTTAGGGATTTTCAAGTTTTTCTGGTAAGTCATTGCCAGAATGTGTGTAGAAATGTTACATTAACTTAGCTTTAGCAATTCTTGCAGAATTGGTGAACTGTAGTGAACAGTCGCTTGGGTATCACTTGCGTGAAACCCAACACTCGGATTGGAGATTGGAGATTTGAGATTTGAGATTTGTGCTTGAATCTAAAATCGCCAATCTAAAATCGATGGTTTTTCCCTACACTCTCGTTCACAATTCCTGCTCGAAACGCTGTATGCTACCTGCAGACTGGAGGTAGTTCCTCCAGATGTCCACTCTCAGATGGAAGTCGCATTTCGCACCAACAACGGGCACATGAGATTTTTTCAGATAACAGGGTCGATCGCACTAATTTTTCCCACACAAGTATTCCACAAGCCAACTTGCTTGAGAATCGCGGACGGGCTATTCATGCGAACTAAAGAACTTTAGGAACCCTTGCAGAGTAAAAAGTATGGCTCCTTGCAGGTTGAATGTTACCTCACCTGTATAGGGATACAAGCCCCCGACTCATGTCCGGGAGAGCCAAAAAATTTAGATATTAGTTAAGCCCCCAGATTCATCTGTGGAGTGAATCTAAAATCTAAAATCTAAAATCTAAAATCGATTGACTGTTAAAAGAAGGCGGAATGCGGTTTCTCAAGTCAGCTTAAATCGGAAACTTCGTGCAATCAAATACTGTTCTCAATCCCGCGAGCAATCCAGGCTCATCCTCTCGTACAACAGAGTTACCTTTTACTCTTGCTGATATCAAGGCAGCCATTCCAGCCCACTGTTTTGAGCCCTCGGCATGGAAATCTCTGGCTTATTTCTTTTTAGATATTGGCATCATCGCAGGTTTGTATGCGATCGCCTACACCCTCGATTCCTGGCTCTTTTATCCAATCTTTTGGTTGATGCAAGGAACCATGTTTTGGGCATTGTTTGTAGTGGGCCACGACTGCGGACACGGTTCATTTTCTAAGAGCAAATGGCTCAACAACCTGATCGGACACCTCTCCCACGCTCCAATTCTCGTGCCCTTCCACGGTTGGCGGATTAGTCACAGAACCCACCACGCAAATACAGGCAGCTTAGATAACGATGAAAGCTGGTATCCGGTATCGGAAAGCAAATACAATCAAATGCCTTGGTACGAAAAGCTGGGACGCTTTTATTTGATGTTATTTGCCTATCCAATTTATCTATTTCGCCGATCGCCCGATCGGGTAGGTTCTCACTTCATGCCCGGTAGCCCGATTTTCCGTCCGTCCGAAAAATGGGATGTGTTGACAAGTTCCGCATCCTTGGTACTGATGGTAGGCTTTTTAGGCGCGCTAACCTATCAGTTTGGTTGGCTGTTTTTACTCAAGTTCTACTTAGTTCCCTATGTAGTGTTCGTGATGTGGCTGGATTTGGTAACATTCCTGCACCACACAGAAGCCGATATTCCTTGGTATCGCGGAGATGATTGGTCTTTCTTGAAAGGTGCATTGTCTACGATCGATCGCGACTACGGAATCATCAATTCCATCCATCACGACATCGGCACCCACGTAGCCCACCACATTTTCTCGACAATGCCGCACTATCACTTGAAGGAAGCAACGGAAGCAATTAAACCAGTGTTGGGCGATTATTATCGCAAGTCAACCGATCCAATTTGGAAGAGCTTTATTCGCTCTTACTGGGATTGTCATTTTGTCTCCGATACAGGTTCTGGAGTTTACTACGAATCACCTAACAGTCGGCGATCTGCTGAAGTTAAGTAGTTTAAATTAACAATAGAATATGCAAAAACTCGGCTTCTTAAAGAAACCGGGTTTTTCTTTTTTGCGCGTGTTTGATAATAAAATGTTCCACATCTGGAGGGGTGACAAGCCACCCCAAACCCAGAGGTCTCTTCTTTGTGGAACAGGCCGGAAAGCCTGTTACGAAAAAATATATCAGCCACTGGTTTTTACCCCAAACATCCGGGATAGCCGACAGTTTTTAAATTTAAGACTGCGATTTTTCCAAAGCTTGTATTACTACTTCAGCCTTTGCAGTCCAACCAATAATACCGCCTTGGGCGCGAATCATATCGATCGCACTCTGTTTAAACTCTGGAAAGTAGCTGGCTGTAGCATCCTCAACAAGTAAACATTCAAACCCCCGATCGTTAGCCTCACGCATAGTTGTTTGAACGCAAACCTCAGTCGTGACTCCAGTAAAAATTAGGTGAGTAATCGCTTTTTCACGAAGAATTAATTCCAAATTAGTGTGATAAAAAGCGCCCTTGCCTGGTTTATTAATTACTATTTCATCAGGCATAGGTGTCAATTCTGAGATAATTGAATTCCCCGGCTCCCCCAAAATTAAAATTCGTCCCATTGGGCCTCGATCGCCAATTTTTAGTTTACTTTGACCCCGCTTTTGCTTAGAGGGAGGACAATCAGAAAGGTCAGGTTGATGACCTTCAATAGTGTGAACAATAGGGAGATGGCGATCGCGAAATGCCTCTAACAACAGCTTTACCGTTGGTACGATCGCCTGTAGTTGGCTGACATCATTGCCTAAAGCTTCACCAAATCCCCCAAGCTCCAAAAAATCTCGCTGCATATCGATGATAACCAAAGCCACCCCGCCAGAGACTGGCAGTTCATAATCATAAGGTTGGGCAGATATTAAGACCATAACGATATAGGTTTTTCCCAAATTACTAGGACTATGCAGCCAGCTTGGCTGACAACACTGTGATTACTGTTAGGCGGGTTAATCACAAAAGTTCCGGCTTGGTGTTCGCCATTTTGGTCAGTTTGCGATCCAGTTAGTACGTAAATATGTTCAAAACCAGTATGGGTGTGCCTTGGGACACTCGCTCCCGGCTGATACCTCAGCAGAGCAGCAGCCGATCCACTTGTGTTGTCACCATAAAGTCGGTAGATTTCCACCCCATCACGAAATGGTTGCCAAGCCAACTCATTCTGCCACGCGGCGATATTAGGTAAATCCTTAAGGAGCAAAGTTTTGTTCAGTAGTTCAGTCATAGGTATTCCCAAATTGATTAGTGTCCTGCCATACTCTTACCGATCTGAACAAAATCTGCATCTGCGATCGTACTTTCATAAGTAAAATTCCCGCCACTGATTACCAAAACCCGATCGGACAACTTCAGCAGTTCATCTAAATCTTCGCTCACCAATAACACAGCTACACCTCGGTTGCGAGCCTCAATAATCTGACCGTGAATGTACTCCACAGCAGCAAAATCTAGACCAAAGCAAGGATTAGCGGCAATTAGTAACCTAATATGTTCGGAAGAGAGTTCCCGCGCTAACACTGTGCGCTGTACATTTCCCCCCGACAGATTGCCGATAGGCGTATCTGGCGAAGGCGTTTTAATTTTGAAAGTATTAATTAAGCTCTTAGCCGCCTGCCTAATTTCTTTCAGGATGAGTAAGATACTTGCTTTAGCTTGGGGAGGGCGGTCAAACGTCCGCAGCGCTAAATTTTCTGCCACACTCATGTGTGGCACACAAGCATTATGAAGCGGTTCTTCTGGTAGTGCGAAAACCTGATGTTTAAACATCTCGGCTCGTGTTGCTGTATAAACTTCGCCATTGACCAGCACATTTCCACCTGTAGCAGAACGCTGACCAGCCAACACCTCCACCAGTTCCCGCTGACCATTGCCAGAGATACCTGCAATCCCAACAATTTCGCCGCTGTGAACGGTGAGATTTACTCGTGTCAATACCTCCAGACCGTTGTCTTTATTGGCATGAAGGTCTTTAACTTCAAGGATAGGAATAGTCGTTGGGGGGGCTGTCTTTTCAACTTGTTTTGGCTCACGCCTTTCACCCATCATCATTTCAGACATATCCGAGACAGTCAGATCCTTTACCAAACCCTGACCTGCAAACTTCCCTTTACGCAGCACCGTGATGCTATCGCAAAACGCCATCACTTCCCGGAATTTGTGACTGATAATTAACACGCTTAATCTTCCAGCAGTAACTTCTGCGCGCAGTAAACCTAAAACCTCATCAGCTTCCTGCGGAGTAAGCACCGAAGTAGGTTCGTCCAAAATCAAGATCCGACTCTGAAGATATATCTGTTTAAGAATTTCTAGCTTTTGTTTTTCCCCAGCAGCTAATTGAAAGACCGGCGTATCTAGAGGAACTCGGAAAGGAGCAGTTTTCATAAAAGCCTTTAACCGATCGTACTCGGCTTTCCAGTTAATCAAATTGGGGCTATCAAAGCGGGACAAAACCAGATTTTCCGCTACCGTCATCGCAGGCACAGAGGTGAAGTGCTGGTAAACCATGCCAATGCCGTACTTATGAGCATCGCGAGGACTTGCGATCGTGCTTTCCTGTCCATCAATTAAGACTTTGCCTGAAGTAGGAGTATAGAAACCCATCACACATTTAACAAGGGTACTTTTGCCTGCTCCGTTCTCGCCCAGCAAAGCATGAAACGTCCCTGGTTTTAGCGTCATCGAGAAGTTATCAAGTGCAGTCATCGTGCCAAACCGCTTAGTCATGTTAACCACCTCTAGTTCTGGTGGTTGAATAAAGTTTTGAATTTGGAATTTTGAGTTGTCAATTTCCAGTGCTAATTTTCGATCTATAGAATCAGTTACTTCCGTCATGTTTTTGTCTCCTTTGTAAAGTTTTCAGCTTATCGGCTACTTATGAGATTTAAATTTTTAGTGAGAGCGTCGGGCTCATTTCACTGTTTTAAGTATTAACCTCACGTAGTAATATTTGCCTTCTTATCTGCGTTTATCTGAGTTTATCTGTTTTCATCTGCGGTTAAAATTTAACCCCTGATTCCTACCGATAAAGTTTCACATCACTCTTAAACTCCAATACGCTTGGGTTAAGCCCGATCCCCCCTAGCGAGCGGGCGGGCACGGGGAGTAGGGGTCGCACCGCCCCTACGAAGGGGGGGACAAGAACTTACTTAAAGTCAACCCCTACTCCCCAACAATCAGGGGGATGCTGCAAGGGATCTCCGAAGAATAAACAGTTTTAACCCAAGCGTATTGTCTTAAACTCCCGTTCCCACCTAACATAATATAACTTGAGTTTTTCCTCAAAATTCATCATTTAAAGCTTTGATAAATGCTTCTGAATCAGCAACCGTTCCAAACACTCCTCCCTGCATCTGGATCATCTTAAGTGCCGCCAAATGGTTGCCATAATCTGTTGCGCCTGTACAGTCAGATAAGAGCAAACATTCATAACCGCGATCGTTTGCATCTCGCATTGTGGTATGGACGCAGACATCGGTTGTAATGCCAGCCAAAACAATATTTTGAATGCCCTTACGTTTCAGTAGCAGATCTAGATCCGTAGCATAGAAGGAGCCTTTTCCCGGCTTGTCAATCACCGCTTCACCAGGCAAAGGCGCGAGTTCGGGAATAATTTCCCACCCTGCTTCACCTCGAACTAGAATTCTGCCGCAGGGGCCGGGGTCGCCAATCCCGGCGTTAATTTGGCGCGATCGCCACTGCTTGTTTTCTGGTAAATCTGCTAAGTCGGGCCGGTGTCCTTCGCGGGTGTGCATGATATGGAAGTGCTTCGCCCGTGCCACTTCTAAAACTTGCTTGATTGGCTCAATAGGAGCGCGAGTCAGTGACAAGTCGTAGCCCATCTTATCAACATATCCACCAATGCCGCAGAAATCAATTTGCATATCAATTATCAGCAGCACCGTATTTTCTGGGCGCAAATCGCCATTGTAAGGATAAGGATATGGTTCAGCTTCTACAAAACGTCCCATGTTTTCTTCCTTGCGATAAATTACTGTTTTATGTGCTAGTTCCTAAAGATCCAGGCGCGCCGGTCAAAGTTCGTTTTGGCGAACAAGTAATAATCATGATCGCCAGCGTCAGGATGTAGGGCGAAGCATTGAATAAGTAGTAATAGGAATCGACCCCTACTGATTGCAAGGCGGGGCCGATCGCCTGCGCCCCCCCAAATAGCAACGAGGCGTATAAGCACTGTACAGGATTCCAACGGGCAAAAATTACCAGCGCTACCGCCATCAGTCCTTGACCACTAGAGATGCGTTCTGTCCAACTACCGGGATAGTAAAGGGATAAATAAGCACCACCAATTCCAGCTAAGAAACTGCCCGCGATAATGCAGAGCATACGAACTTTATTAATAGAGATTCCCATTGCTTTTGCAGCATCGGGACTATCCCCAACTGCACGAATGAATAACCCCCAGCGAGTTGATTTAAAGAACCACTGCATTAGAGGGGCGATCGCTACACCTAACAAAAATAGGGGACAAATTTGTAGCGCTGATTGCACTGGAGGCAGATGACTCCAAGCACCCAGAGGTAAACTAGGCAACTGGGTGGCACTTGGTTGAATAAAAGGTTTGCCAAAAAAGAAAGCAATGCCGCTACCAAAAATAATCATGGCGATGCCTACGGCAATGTCGTTTACTTTTGGTTGTATGCACAGCCAAGCGTGGATAAAACCTAGTACCATGCCCGCTAGACCAGCGGCTAAAACACCTAACCAAGGCGATCCAGTCTGATAAGAAATAGCATAGGCACTCATCGCACCCGTTAACAGTGTCCCTTCTAACCCCAAATTAATCTTGCCGCTTTTTTCAGTTAGGCATTCGCCCAAACTGACGAACAAAAATGGAGCGCTACCCCGCAAAGTTCCTGCCAAGATACCTAAAGGTACTCCCCACCAACCTAATACTTCTGCTGCCATTGTTGATTCCTCCGATTTGAGATTTTGGCTTAATACCCATTTTTTATGAGGTTGGATAGAATCCGATCCCCCCTAGCCCCCCTTAATAAGGGGGGGACAAGATTCTTCTCTTTCGTCCCCCTTCTTAAGGGGGATTTAGGGGGATCGAGATATGTGCAACTTCACATTAAATTGGCTTAACGTATTGCTTAGACAGTGGCTACTGATGGCTGCTCGCTAGAAGGTGGCTGCTGAGGGCGATCGGTTGACTGTTCTTTGAAAAATGGCAAACGTCCGTAGAGCGATTCGCTATACAGAACTACCAAAAAGACCAAACCTTGGAACACTAAAACCGTTGCATCGGGCAGTCCATGTGCTCGTTGCAAGATGCCACCACTAGCCAGAATGCCGCCAAGCAGAATTGCCACAATAGTCGCAGCCAGAGGGTTGTGTCGAGCAATGAATGCAACTAAGATACCGCTGTAGCCATAGTTAGCATTAAGTGATTCGTTAGCTCGACCATGCACGGCGGCGACTTCCACCATGCCTGCCAAACCCGCACAAGAGCCAGCTAGGAAACAGATTGCCATTGTCAACTTGCCGACAGGAAGTCCGGCAATTCGAGCAGCGCGGATGTTGCCTCCTGCTGTCCGCGCTGCAAAGCCAAATGTAGTACGTTGGATCAGGAAGTAGGCGATCGCACAAGCAACCAACCCATAAATTAGGCCGTAGTGAACGCGGGTTCCTGGAATATTTCCTAACATATTCACATCAGGAATCGGGTAACTAGAAATTTTATTGACACTGCTGGGGTCACGCATCACGCCGCCGACTAAATGATTCAGCAGGGCGATCGCAATATAGTTCAACAACAAGCTGCTAATTGTCTCATTCACTGCCCGGTAATAGCGCAAAGCTCCCACTGCACCAATCCACACACCTCCACAGACAATTGCTGCCAGCGCCATTGCAATTTGGACTAACGTCGGCGGTGCAGAAGATAAAGCCAGTCCAGCGGCTACAGCCCCCAGACCCCCAACTACTAAAGCGCCTTCGTTGCCGATAATCATCAACCCCAAACGGGCAGGCAAAGCCGTACACAGGGAACTCAACATCAACGGTGCAGCCCTGATCAGGGTGTTTTGGAATGAATGCCAACTGCCAAACGCTGCTTTGTAGATTGAGGCATAGACAGCAAAGGGATTAGATCCAGCCCCAGCACAAAAAATTCCAAACAATACCAATGAGAAGAGGATGGCGGCGATCGGGATACCAACCGCTTCCAAAGTTGTACGCCAGTTTTGACGGTTAATCATCATCATAATAAAACATGAATTACTAAGAAAATGATGAGTGTTGAATGAAAAACTTGCTTGTATAGCAGTTGCCGACGGGCGTGAAATACTTTCTTAGGAATGAGAATTAAATAACTTACAATGCGTGATAGTTCTTGTGGGATGGGCGTCCCGCCCGTCCAGAAAGGGCGGGCTATAAGCCCAACCCCTACTCCCCACAAACTTCTGTAAATTATTTAATTCGCGATCCTAATTAACTCGTAACTTTGCCGATGACGCCTGATGCCAGCCAATTCATCTTTTCTAGTTCTGCGTCTTGCTGCTTGTAATCCTTACCTTCAGCAATCACAACTTTCCCGGTGTTATCTTTTATTTCCCCCTTATAAATGACCATGCTGCCATCAAGAAACTTACTCTTAGCAGCATCAGCATCTTTTTGCGCTTCGGCAGTTACGGCGCTACCGTAGGGCGACAGCTTCAAAAAACCATCCTTCAAACCACCACGTACTAAATGGGGAATGCCTCCGTTCATTAGCGTCTTGCCAGCATTAAGCATTTCAGCATACTTAGAATAGACATTCGTCCAGTCCCACTCGGCACCTGTTAAATATCCCTTGGGCGCAAGTTGGGCTTGACTCGCATGGTAGCCAGTACAGAAAATGCCTCGTTTCTCAGCCGTTTCTATCACCACTTTGGGGCTATCTACGTGACAGGTAATTACATCAACACCCTGGTCAGCCATACTATTAGCAGCATCAGCTTCTTTAACAGGCAAAGACCAATCTCCTGTAAAAATCACCTGAGTTGTAACTTCTGGCTTAATGCTACGTGCCCCTAATGTAAAGCTATTGATATTGCGTAATACTTGCGGTATGGGTTTAGCAGCAATAAATCCTAATTTTCCGGTTTTGGAAGCGTGGGCGGCAACAATGCCTGCTACGTACTCACCCTCATCAATGTAGCCAAAATAGCTGCCAACGTTATTTGGATGCTTACCTTCCTGATAAAGTCCACCGCAGTGGAAGAATTGCACCTCCGGGTAATCCTTTGCCAGTTTCAGAATATGGGGGTCAAAGTACCCGAAGGACGTAGGGAACAGAACCGTTGCCCCATCCTGTTCGATCATGTTCCTCATGGTTTCTTGTACCGCCGTAGTTTCAGGAACATTTGCTTCCTCTACGGTTTTTACCCAGGCTAATTTTGAAACCCCAGCGTTCCCTTCGGCTTGGGCTTGATTGTAGCCGTAGTCATCTTTGGGGCCAACATAAATAAATCCCATCACAATTGGCTTATCTTTTCCAGGGGAGTTTGCTTGAACCTCTTTAGCAGGAGTACATCCAGTCCAAAGGCGCGAGGTGACTGCAAACGCTGTAGTAGATAAAATCCCACGAATTACTTGACGCCGAGGTATAAACAATGACTTTTGGGTACTCATTCTCTATGTTCTCACTAAAAGTATTTAAGAGGAATTCATAGCTAAGCTGTAACGCTTATACTTGCTGGGAATTGCTAGATATATTCACGCTACATTTGCCAGCTTTTAGTCGAGCTATTCAGCAATGAGATTAAATGCGTTAATAACTATTTACATTCACATCACATCGTGAATTTAATGAAAAAGATACATGGTAAACCAAAACTAATTCTAATATAAAATTAGTTTTTGCTGGAAAGGTTCTTTTAGGAAAGTCGAATCCCCTAAAATTTAATGATGTTTATCTTATACCAATTACTTTTAGTGGTAACTTTTTTTATAAAAACTTAATAATATTGGCCAAATTGTCTCCCAAAAAGTTCGCTAGAAACAAAATTAAACAAGAATGTTCACCACAAACAAAAAATATGTTTTGAGTTCGGACAGGCAACTAGCTTTTTAGTCTTGGAGGCAACTTAAAAATAAGTCGAGGCTGAATCAAAAATAATAGAAATCGATCTTATAAAATCAGAAAAAATGTTATTGATTTCTAATAAGAGTCAATAATCCGAGCAAGTTTTATGAGGACTGAAGTCTTCACTACCAACTCTATAACGGTTCTTGTACCGGAGATGTTGCATCATTCTCAATAAGCTTTTTATGTAAGGATTCAGGTCAGTAAACTCCTTGCTGGGCAAAGACTTTAGATATGGAGCTTGATACTAAATCAATCTCTATTCTCAATAAACCACGAAAAACTGTCACTTCTCCTCGTTTATTGACAATTAACCACGAAAGACAAAAACCCTTATTTTGCCCTAAAACCCTTGCCAGACAAGCGTTGGAGCCGCAAGTTTTTAGACCTGAATCCTTACCTTTTTATGAACAGGCTTTTCGGCCTGTTCCACAAAGACTGAATTTTCTTGTGGAACAGGCCGAAAAGCCTGTTAAGCGAGAATGGTGCAAGATGTGAGTTGTAGCGGAGATAATATTACAGATTGCCTTTAAGCCCGATCGCCGTGACAATAGTCCACGTATCTACCAACAGCAGAAGCAGCGTACATCCCAGCAAAATAAGATACATCCAAGGCTGCGACAAAGGGCGGACATCTCTAGTATCAATACCTGTTTTTGCTTCCACCAAACCGACTAATTTACCAAATCCAGCCACTCGCATTGGCAACAAATAACCTTCACCCGAATGACTCAAAAAATAGTAAACTAAACCTCCTTGACCGGTCGATCGAGGTTTGAGAGCTTTTACCTCAGTCCAAGGTAGCGACCAACCCTTGCGAAACAAACGCGGAAACCACTTGGGATATGTGACTTCAATCCCTTCCTCGCTCAAAATTACCCTTTCACTGAGCACGCCGTAAAGGCCCACAGCCCCGACAACAATTCCTGCCCAGAGTGCGGCGGGAGGAACGGCTGCTTTCGTTACTTCCGACAAAAAAGGCAAGGGAATTGTCAGGGCTGTGTACAAACTCAACAGCGTGATTCTAATCAGGGGAGAAAGCCGGAATACCGCCGGCTCAAATACTGGGGCAGAAGATGGGGAAGAAGCAATAGGTTGTGCTGACATGGCTGAAAGTCGAGAAGCTGTTTAATGATATTTTTGCACAGTTGTCGAGGCAGCCAAGCACACTCAGGGAAATACGAAAAACCGGACAATATTTGCAGTTGTGAGTTTTGATCTAAAATTCATTTCAGAAACTTTGATTCTTAACTGTTGAGTTTTTACCGCTTTGCAGAAGTTGGAATTTTGAGCGCGGAGTTATCAATTAACTGACAATTATATAACTCAAAACTCACAACTCCGATTAATCGACGGCGGTTAGTGCCGGTACAGTCAAAGGTTCTGAGATTTCTCGGGATTTGGGGCGGCCGGCCATGATTGTTCGATCGCCCTGAACAGCCTCTGGGGATCTGCTAGGATGGACGTTTGAATAGGGGCCTTCGTTAATCTGCAAGCGATCGCAAGGAATTTTATCCGACAAAATTGCACTGGCCATCATCCCGGTGTGAATTTCCAATGCTGCAGCGGGCATCGCTTCAAACACTAAGCGCTGTCCGGGAAAAACTACTCGTTCAAAGTACCAGTTAGGAATGTTGGCGATGCGAGCAATCTGAATCTGACTGGTGGCGTTGACGTAGCAGCACAGAATCTTGCTGTCGGTGTCTGAGGGTACGGGGTCAAGAATTTGAGCCATAACTGCTGAGGGAGCCTTGCCTAAAAGTTTTAGTTATCTTCTCAGGCTAACACTAGGCGATCCCGCCTACTGTAAAGCCGACTACCAACTCCCTAATACATGAGAGACCGATCGAACTTAAATTAAAATTTATTCGTAAAATTATACTTTTTTTGACCCCCTGGTTAAATATTCGGTCAATCTACGCTGTATTTGCTTAAAAATTAGCTTTTTTCTGCTGCTCTCGCCGATCGACACCAACAAGCTCGGCTTTTAGCCAGTTTTAAAAAATTTAAGAATATTTAATGTCAAATTGCGAAAATTAGACATATTGTAAAGTTATATTAAAAGAATATTAACATAGCTGAAAAAGTTCCACTTTAGGATATGGCAATCATGGAAAACCGAGAAAACCGAGTCCTGTACGTTCGCCTCCCTTGCAATCCGATTTTCCCGATCGGAGTTGTGTATCTTTCGGATCACGTACACAAGCTGTTTCCCGATGTCGAACAACGCATTTTTGATTTAGGTGCCGTACCCCCCCTGGATTTCGCTAAAGCTTTGGATGCCAGCATAGACGAGTTTAAGCCGACTCTGCTGGTTTTCTCTTGGCGGGACATTCAAATTTACGCGCCCGTGGGCGGCAGAGGCGGCAACCCGTTGCAAAATGCCTTCGAGTTTTACTACGCCAAAAATCCGCTGATCAAGTTCCGGGGAGCACTCGGAGGACTGCGTTTAGCCGCGTCTTACTACACCGAACTCTGGCGCAATTTGGGACTGATTAAGCGCGGATTGAAGCGGGCCCGGAAATACCGCCCCGAAGCTCGTGCAGTGGTCGGAGGCGGTGCTGTGAGCGTGTTTTACGAGCAGTTGGGTCGCAGTTTGCCCACGGGAACTGTGGTTTCGGTGGGGGAAGGCGAAGCTTTGCTGGAGAAGTTGATTAAGGGCGAAGATTTGGCCGAGGAAAGGTGTTATGTGGTGGGAGAAACCGTGCCGCGCGCGAAGCTAATTCACGAAAAGCCAGCCAACATCGAGAAAAGTGCTTGCGACTATAACTACATCGAAACGATTTGGCCGGAATTTTCCTATTATCTACAGGATATGGACTTCTACGTGGGAGTGCAAACCAAGCGCGGCTGTCCTCACAATTGCTGTTACTGCATTTATACGGTGATTGAAGGGAAGCAAGTGCGGATCAATCCGGCGGATGAGGTGGTGGCGGAGATTCGGCAATTGTACGATCGAGGTATCCGCAATTTCTGGTTTACCGACGCTCAATTTATCCCAGCACGCAAATTCATTGATGATGCAGTTGAATTATTGCAAAAAATCATCGCCGCCGGCATGACTGACATACACTGGGCCGCTTACATCCGTGCGGATAATCTCACACCAGAGTTGTGCGATTTGATGGTAAAAACGGGGATGAATTACTTTGAAATCGGCATCACCAGCGGTTCCCAGGAACTGGTTCGCAAAATGCGGATGGGCTACAACTTGCGAGTAGTTTTGGAAAATTGTCGCGATTTAAAAGCAGCAGGTTACAACGATGTGGTTTCCGTTAATTACTCGTTTAACGTCATTGACGAAACCTTTGAAACCATCCGGCAAACTATTGCTTATCACCGAGAATTAGAGCGGATTTTCGGAGCCGATAAAGTAGAACCTGCGATTTTCTTTATCGGGTTGCAGCCGCACACTATTTTAGAAGAATACGCCTTTAAGAAGGATATTCTGCAACCTGGTTACGATCCCATGAGTTTGATGCCTTGGACAGCGCGCAAATTGCTATGGAATCCCGAACCTTTGGGTTCGTTTTTCGGACAAATTTGTTTAGAAGCTTGGCAGCGGAATTCCAATGATTTCGGTCGCGAAGTGATGGCAATTTTGGAGGAAAAACTCGGCTGTGCGGATTTGGAAGAGGCATTAACCGCGCCGGTGGAAATCAAAGATAAACAGTTGGCAGCCGTTAATTAATTACCAGGTTCGCAGTCAGGACGACCGTCCGTGAAAAAAGGGGAAATGGAAGAAAAAATGTGTTTTCTGTTTCCCTTTTTATTATTCAATAAATAGCTAAGCGTAAATAAACATTACCGTGTAATATCAAATCCGCCCTTCATCGTCCTGTATTCATCTCTCTGTTCTCTGACTCTGCGTTCTCTGCGTTCTCTGCGGTTTAATCATTCCAATGCAACCGGAATTGATATAACAGAGTCAGTTCGCGACATGGGGGCGCTTATTCCCGGTTTCTACGAAAATCAAAGGTTTAGTAACGAGAAATATATGAAGAAACCCGGTTTCTCAGATCGGCGTGGACAAGTCATAAAACCTTAAAAATGTCATAAATACAAGAGATTGCTTTCCTGCGATCGCATTGACATACTTATGTATTTTCACTGGTGTAGGGTGCACAGTTGGCACCTTACTTAAACCGACGGTGTACCCTTTTCCCTGCACCTCTCACCTCTGATATTAAATATTATTAATATCCAGCAAATATCGCTTAAGATGTAATTATATAGTTAAAGCCAGGAGTGACAAGATGTTTTATAAAGATACAGTTAAGGGCATTAAAGAAGTAGTTCTAGTTATGGCAGGCATTAGTGCGATTCCCTTCGGGATAGCTTCGCTTCACGGCTTTTTGACAGCCTCAGCAGAAGCAACTGCACTAAATCAACCCGCACCCAACACTTTGGGCAATAATCAACCGCTGCAAATTGCTCAAGTTGAGGGATGTCCGAGGGATCAAATGGTGCAATTTTTCGCAACGCCCAACTTTTCTATATACATTTGCAAAACCCAGGAAGGCGATATTTTTTACCGCGGCCTCAGCAAAATAAATGGCACCCAAATCAATGTCATGCAAGTAACAGCAGGTGATGACGGAAGTTATGAAGCGACTAACGGCAATATTATCTACTCGATTAACCCCCAACGCCTACAAGTCCGGCAGAATGGTAAGGTAATTTTGACCGAAGCTGTCATCAAGTAACACTCACTGTTATTCAACGATCGCTCTGATTAATTTAGGGTACATTTTATTAGCTGAACTCAAACAAATTGCAGATTCTTTCAAATTTAGGCATAATTATAAGAATAAAAGTCTGTATTATCAAAAAAGCTATCGGATTATGCCTTACAGTCAATTCACAATTACTAGAGCTAAAAAAGACTTTCAGTTAACTATCGTGGAGGGAACTCGGTTTTTTCCGGAGGTAGAATCAATTAATCCCAGTCCGAGATTGAGTAGCGAATTAGAAGATTTGCCTTGGACGATCGCAGTTGGTTCAGAAAAAGCCAGATCGGAAGCCATTGTCTACCCAGTTTTGCAAGAAGTCCGGCGCTTGATGAACCGCCAAATCAGTTTATTTTCGGGACGGGAATTCAATGTTGACCCCAGTTGCGAGCTCACCGGATACGTCGATTTTTTAATTAGCCGATCGCCCGAACAGCTTACCGTAGAAGCACCCGCGATCGTAGTTGTGGAAGCAAAAAAAGCCGATCTGAACGAAGGTATCGGTCAATGTATTGCTGAAATGGTAGCGGCACAGCGCTTTAACGAAGCAGCAGAACACCCGATCGCCACTATTTACGGCTGTATCAGCAGCGGCACTCAATGGCGTTTTCTCAAGCTTTCAGGAACAACAGTGACGATCGACCTTACCGATTATCCGCTGCTTCCGGTGGAAACCATTTTAGGATTCTTGGTGTGGATGGTTCAACAAGATTAGCTAGATTTAACTGATCCAGTAAAAAATAGGATTTCCCACGAAACCCAAAGTTTTTAGAACTTGCTTGAAAACCTCGCTGTCAACTGTCAACTGTCAACTGTTTGTTCAAATATCTTTCAATTAGGACGATCGCCACTATATCATCTACTGGCTTCGGTGGCGTCCGCATTCCCTGGGGAATCAAGCGAGAAAGGCCCGTCGGAGGGTACATTTGCCAGTAGCGTTCCCTAGCTTCTAAACTGCTGTACCTCTCGTCCACCTGAACAATTTTGAGCGCAGGCGACAAACTCTGCGTCAGTTTTTGTTTCCAACTCTTAGAAGTCGTTTGATCTCCGAGCACCAATAACTCAATGGGAAACTGTTCGCACAAAGATTGAATAGTAGATATCGCTGCTTCCGACTGCACAACTTGATGGTAGCAGACGCTTCTGTCTCTACCCATGACGGCGATGCCGCACTTGTCTTTACCCGGATCGAAACCTAAAATCATATTTATGAGTTCTGTGTTAATAAGTTTGTAGTTGCGCTGTTGTAGTCGAGGAAACCCATCGCCAACCTATATCTAATCTGGCACTTGCATTCTTGAATGTCTCAAAATCTTTGCGGGCGATCGTACTTATTTTGCTTGACTTTTTTGCAGGAGTGACATATTATATCATCATGGGAATCCGTGCGGCCATATAATGCCTAAAATCAGAAACCTGGTTTTTGCCACAATCTTTACTCCCCCGTTTTAATTTATCGAAAAAACCCGGTTTCTTTGACTCCCCGCGCAAAAACCCGGTTTCTCTCACCCCTGTGCAGGCGGTGCGTCGCTGTGAGATTGTCGATTTGATTTGCAAATTGCTGATGGCGACGCACCCTACTATTTTGAATCGCGTGTAAAGATGAGTGCAAAAAAAAATTAAAGTGCGCTGACGCACGCAAAAGGGTAAAGAGGAAAAAGGGAAAAGGGCTAAAGGGCTAAAGAGTAGAGAAGAGTCCTCACAGGGAAGACGGGGAGGAAGGGACAGCCAAAGCAACCGCAACACGAAAACCCCCGTCCAAGTACGAGTTGCCCGCAGAGCGGAAGTAGCGGCTTGCAGCACGGCAATGGACCGCACGGTACCAACACGAACCCCCACGCAGCACCCGGTAATCACTTGTTCCAGTTTCCGAAGAACTTCCGTCAGTCGGTGCGCCGTCATCGTTACTGGGCCACTTATCGCTGCACCATTCCCAAACCTCACCGTGCATATCATAAAGTCCAAAGGGATTCGGAGGAAAACTCCCCACATCCATTGTGTGTGCGCGATTAAGTCCCTTCGGTTCACCACCAAAGGGATAATTCCCATCATAATTAGCTAAATCTGTGGTAATTGTCTCGCCAAAATAGAAAGGTGTTGTAGTTCCGGCGCGACAAGCATATTCCCATTCAGATTCCGAAAGTAAGCGATAAATCTTGCCTGTTTTTTCAGAAAGTTTCCGGCAGAATTCTACAGCATCATGCCAGTTTACACTTTCTACAGGACTTTTTTCACCCCTAAAGAATGATGGAATATTTCCCATCACTGCTTGCCACTGTGCTTGGGTGATGGGGTATTTTCCTACATAAAAAGTCGGTACTGTTACTTGATGCTGCGGACGTTCGTTATCGAGCCTAGCTGATTCTGTTGCTGTCGAACCCATCATAAATGTGCCGCCAGGAATGTAAACCATGTCTAGTACAACTCCATCACCTAAGTCTTCAGGGAAGTAATGAGCAAAAGACTTTATGCGACTGTTTTCTGTTCCGTCAGCATCGACTGTGATGACCTCAAATTCAAATGTAGGAAAATAGTTTTGTAACTGTCGTTGAATCTTTTCCTCGTTTCGATATTTCAGCAGTGAATAGGCAGCACATTTCACCTGCATTGATTCATCCTGCAAAGCTTGCATTATCACATCTAAGCCAGCTTCTCCATATTTGAGTGCTTCGGAGAGTGCGGCGGTTCTCACTTCGACAATGGGTGAGGCTAATCGGCTTTTAACACCGGCTATGCCTCCCAGTACCGCAGCATTGACAGGAATTGAATTTTGACCGCCACGGACGGCATCATATTCTCTGGGTTCATTTTGATTCTCTGACATTACACCGCACGCTCCTGCATTTTAATTGAGCAAAATTTTGTTTTGTGATGCCAATATCTCAGGGTTCGATTCTTAGTTTTTCTACTTTGCTCTCTTAGCGGTGCGGTGCGTCGCTGTGAGATTATTGGTGGTGCTTCCAGATTTTTGGTGGCGACACACCCTACTAATTGGGTGCGGTGCGTCGCTGTGAGATTGTTGGTGGTGCTTCCAGATTTTTGGTGGCGACGCACCCTACGATTGCTATATATATGGCGGCACGGATTCCCATGATTTAATGATATGTCAAGGGCGCGAAAAAGTCAAGCAAAATTGTAATTCGATCGCCCAAAATTTTTGCTCAAATTCGATATGTCGATCGCACTTATTATTTAACTTTCACATCTGGGCCGCCCGGTGGTTGTTGTCCGGTGCGGAAAACAACGGCTCCGTTTTCACGAGCAACTAAATCTATTTTAAGCGGGCCGGCAATGTAAGTGACATCTGCGGCGATCGCCTGAACATCCAGCGGTTTATCGTACTGCTGCAACCGCTCGATAAAACCAGCTAAAGTTTCAACCTGATTGTCGGCCACTTGGACTCTACCGCCGACAACACCGATCAGGCGAGCGCGAAATTGACAAGCTTCTATCAATTGCAGCAACTGCTGCCGCACCTGTTCGTCGGTCAAAGTCACCGGATCGACAGCAACCCCTGCAATCACATCTCCAGCCCGGAACACAACTCGATTTATTTCTGCTTCTGCAAATACCTTAATTAGCTTTTCTTCCCGCAGGTAATTAGCACCAGCGACAATTCGCACCACGTAGTCTTGACCGTCTTTAATCTGACTAATTAGTTGATCGATTTCTGCTTTAGTAATTTGAATAACCTGGTCCCTAACCTTGGTATTTTCCGGCTGCATCAGTCCGACGGTGGTTTTATTTGCTTCTTGCAAAAGCCGATCGATCGCGCCACTTGCCATACCGGGTTCGATAATGCGAACGACGCCAGCAGCTAAAATTTGACCGCGCCTGATGGCAACTGTACCCTCGCGGATTGCCTGAAAGTCGCGTTCCAAAATTTGCACTTGTTGCTGCAAGACAGTTTGTTGCTGTTCGAGTTGAGCTTGTTGCTGTGCCAAGGTTTCTAGGAGTGCTTCCCTCTCGGCAATTACTTTGTCGCGCTCGACAATTATTCGATCGCGCTCGGCCAGATTTTGCATTCGCTGGGCAATTTCCTTGTCTCGCTGGGCAATTAGTTCGTTGCGATCGACAATTTCTCGATCGCGTTGGGCAATTTCTCGATCGCGCTGGGCAATTTGAGTTTTTACCTGCTCTCGCTGCTCGATTAACTGTTGGCGCTCTTCTTGCAGTTGGGCGATTTCCGAGCCTAAAGTCGTTTTTTGAGCAGAAACTGTTTTCAATTGGTTCTCGGTGCGATCGAGCTGAGCTTGTGTAGTCGATCGAATCGTTTCCACCAGTTTCAATTGTTCTTCGGTGCGGGATTTAGCTGCTTCCACACTGCTGAGCTGTTCTTCTGTCTTAGATTTAGCCGCTTCTACCTGACTTAACTGCTCTTCAGTTTTAGACTTGGCTGCTTGCACGCTGTTGAGCTGGGCCCGCAGCGAGTTTAATTTTGTTTGCGTCCGAGCTTGCTCGGCATTAGCTGCTTGGAGGGATTGATTAATTTGCTCCAAATTGGCTCTAGCTTGCGCTTGAGCGGCTCTGGCTTGAGCTAATTCAGTTTCAACTCGATTTTTTTCTTCAGTGGCTTGGTTGATTTCTCTGCGGGCGTTGTTGAGCCTTTTTTGAATCTCGTCTATTCTAAAAACTCCCGTTCGCAGCGGCTTGCTAGTAGCAAACAAAATGCCCAGAGTAATTGCTGACAGGATGCTGCCGGCCATCACTGTCACAACAACAGCAGTATCGCGGGGGCGAAGTTTGAACAAACTCAACCTTGCCTTGCCGACTTTCGTCCCAAGGCGATCGCTGACAGTGGCGATCACACCCCCCAACACTAAAATTACAAATACCAGGATGTATCCAGCAGTCATTCCGATTTTAGGTTTTGGATTTTGGATTTTGGATTGAATCTAAAATCCAAAATCCAAAATCCTATACTTTCTCGGCATCAAGTGAATTGCTGGCTTAAAGCCACCGGGTTGTGGACTGTGATCTTTTTCTTGTGGATCGAGATCATGGTTTCTTGCCTGAGATCGCCCAGCAAACGAGTCACCGTTACCCGCGTCGAGCCGATCGCTTCGGCGATCGCTTGGTGGGACAGCTTCAAATCAATCGTAATCCCCTCTGTACCGGGCACGCCAAAATCCCGGCACAGAATCAGCAAAAAGCTGACGAGTCTCGATCCCATATCTCGGTGGGCCAGCGTTTCGATCATCATCTCGGTTTGCAAAATCCGAGACGACAGTCCCCGCAGCATCACCATCGATAATTCCGGGTCTTCCTTAAGCGCTTTCTCGACTTGTTCGATCGGCAGCGAGATCAATTCCACCGGCGTAAAGGCTACCGCGTGGTAAAACCTGTCCGATCGGTGTCCCGTAATCAGAGACAGCACCCCAAATACGCTATTTTCGCGCAGGAGGGCGACTGTAATTTCTTCCCCTGCTTCGTACACCCTGGAGAGCTTCACAGCACCTCTAATGAGAACGTAGACGCGCTCAGCCGGGTCTCCAGGGAAAAAAATTGTCTTGCCCCGTTCAAAGGTTTCCACAATGGGTGGAAACGCCCCGCCGCTGATTTGGCGGAACACGGCTGCTAGCGGTCTATCATGCGTCACGACTAGATCCTTTGTACTAATCAATACTTTATAACTTGCGGATTAACCTTATTGAGTAAATATACTGCCCAACCTCCAATATGCAAGGATTCGGTTACTTCCATCTAATATTAAGGTAAACACACGCTGTATGATTAAATCTAGCCCTTCTCTTAACTTTTTCAATTCCCCCCCATGTAGCTCCACAGCAAAATTAATATCAATTGTGTCTCAATTGTGTCTCAATTGTGTCTCAATCAGTTAAATCTGAATCAGTTGTGTCTAAACTGGCGGGGTTGTCGCATAGAGCG
Source organism: Microcoleus sp. T2B6 (assembly GCF_036700475.1). NCBI lineage: Bacteria > Bacillati > Cyanobacteriota > Cyanophyceae > Oscillatoriales > Microcoleaceae > Microcoleus > Microcoleus sp. T2B6. Next base: position 35,274 of record NZ_JAUBOZ010000011.1, read on the forward strand.
AATGAGAACGGTGCTAGTTGCTTCTAGAAGAAATACAGATGATAGATTTGACCGGAAAAAATGCTCTTGTTACGGGCATTGCCAACAATCGCTCGATCGCCTGGGGCATCGCTCAGCAGCTCCACAAAGCTGGGGCCAACCTCGGCATAACTTATTTGAAGGACGAGAAAGGCAAGCACGAGCGTAAAGTCGCTGAACTGGTGGAACCGCTCAATCCCAGTCTGTATTTGCCCTGCAATGTCCAAGACGAGAGCGAAATTGAGTCTACTTTTAAAACCATCGCCGACAAGTGGGGCAAGTTAGATGTCCTAATCCACTGTCTGGCTTTTGCTGGCAAGGACGAACTTTCGGGAGATTTCACCAACACTTCGCGCCAAGGTTTCTCCAATGCTTTGGATATTAGCGCTTACTCGCTGGTGCGGCTTTGTGCTGCTGCTAAACCGCTGATGGCCGAGGGTGGCAGTATTGTGACCCTGACTTATTTGGGCGGCGTCCGGGTAGTTCCTAACTATAATGTGATGGGAATTGCTAAGGCGGCTTTGGAAATGAATGTTCGTTATCTGGCTGCTGAACTCGGCCCGTTAAATATTCGGGTAAATGCGATTTCTTCTGGCCCGATTCGGACTCTGGCTTCGTCAGCAGTTGGCGGTATTCTGGACATGATCCACCACGTTGAGGAAGTGGCCCCGCTGCGGCGGACGGTGACTCAGCAGGAAGTGGGAAATGCTGCGGCTTTTCTGTGCAGCAATCTCGCTAGCGGGATTACGGGTCAAGTTTTGTATGTCGATGCTGGTTACGAAATCATGGGAATGTAACGGTAGTCGAGAGTTTTGAGTTATGTAGGGGCGGGTTTAGACAATAAAATTTAACTTTAACAAGTAAGTTTTATCTCGCATCTTCTTGCACCATTTTCAAGAACCTGTAGGGGCGGGTTCACCAAAAACTTTCTCCGGTGACAGACAGGTTAAATAAACCCGCCCCCACCTCGCATCTTCTTGCACCATTTTCAAGAACCTTACGGGGCGGGTTCACCAAAAACTTTCTCCGGTGACAGACAGGTTAAATAAACCCGCCCCCACCCACCAAAAATCCCTTGATTGACATTGGTATCTGATGTCAGTTGTATGCAGAACAAGCCCCTCGCTTGAGACTCAACACTAAAAAAATCCCGTTCTCAAATTACTAATTATCAATAACTAATGAATGACCAATTGCGAATTATGGAGATAATCGATCGCCCTTCTGTGCCTCCTGCAACTTCAGTTCAACCAGCTAGGGCCGCCTTGGTGAAACGCACGACACTGGAAACGGATGTCACTGCCAGCCTCAATCTCGACGGTGTGGGAACTTGCAAGGCATCTACGGGGATTCCGTTTTTAGACCATATGTTGCACCAGATTGCTTCTCACGGATTGATCGATTTGGACGTGCAGGCGATCGGGGATTTGGAGATTGACGACCACCACACGAACGAAGATGTGGGGATTACCTTGGGCCAAGCCCTAGCAAAAGCTGTCGGGGATCGATCGGGCATTTCTCGCTTCGGACATTTCATCGCACCTTTGGATGAAGCTTTAATTGAAGTAGTGCTAGATTTTTCGGGACGGCCTCACTTAAGTTACAGCTTAGAAATTCCCAACCAGCGGATCGGAACTTACGATACCGAATTAGTGAGAGAATTTTTTTCGGCGGTGGTGAACCACACTCAAATGACACTGCACATTCGACAGTTGCAGGGCGGGAATTCTCATCACATTGTGGAAGCGGCGTTTAAAGCATTTGCGCGAGCTCTGCGGATGGCGGTAGAAATCGACCCCCGGCGGGCTACTCGGATTCCGAGTTCTAAAGGAGTTTTGTAGTATGTGGTTTGTAGTAGCGTTTGGGCGCTACTACGAACCAGTCAATCAAAATATATCTGCTATATAGTTAAAAACACCTTGACTTCCCTCGCCGTACTTTCCGATAAATTCAGCGATGATTCGATCGCTACACCTTTCTATAGCTTCATCAATAGAACTTTGCGCTAAAACTTGACTAGCTGACTGACGCAAAACTTCAAACAGATTCACAGTATAGCGAGTATCTTCACTAACAAAATCCCACAGTTCTCGACCGATTAAAGTTATCATTTCCGAATTGGGCAAAATTTGCTTCAGTAAACCAAGTGTTACAGTTTTATTAGTTCTTTTGCCGTAAGCTATACCAATATAAGCGCGATCGCCCTCCTGAATTTTTTCCTCAATTTTGGCAGCCCAATATACTATCTGGTCTTTATCCATATCATTCGGGCCACTTTTTACCTGTATCCAGCATTTCTCGCCATCACTGGTAGTTTTAATTGCGTCCCATCCAGACTCTTCCGGTGGAATTTCTGCACTTTCAGAGCAAGATATCAATAGTTTTTGAATAAACAATCCCATTGAAGTGACAATATACCTAGTAGCAGTCATATAAACATTAAGCCTGACAACTTCTTCGGGAGTGTCCAGATTTAACGCCCTAATTAAAAATGGGTTGGGATGAATTTTCCCTAAAGTCAGATTTTCAACCATAACTAGCTGTCGCCCAGTAAAATCTCGACAAATGCTGGCTAAAAAATTTTCAGCCATAGTAAGTTGCAGCGACAGTTGGCCTGAAGATATAAATGCTAAAATGCGTTCAATCTCATCGGGAGTAAATCTCAGGCCTCTTTTGCCCGATATGCTGCTGATGCCGTTTATAAGTGTTTCTGCTTCTAAGTTAATAAATTCTTCTAACTCCGCAAAGTGACCGGCTAAAGATTGAGACTTTCTGGCCGGCAGTCCTACTTCTTTTTCTAAAACAAATGCTAATAATTCATGAAGTTGCTCTGACACTTTTATTTCTCCTAAACTCTGTTTTAAATATTAGTTAATTAAAGAGAGAAAGCTGTTGAATAATTTCTCGTCCTTGGACTCGATCGCCCTTAATTACCTGACAAAGGTATTGACCGATCGCCTCTCCCAATAATACCGGAACTGCATTCCCAATTTGCCGATATTTAGAAGCAGTCGATCCATAAAAAACCCAATCATCTGGAAACGTCTGAATTCTGGCGCACTCCCTTACACTCAAAGGACGCAATTCATCGGGATGACACATATCTGTAGCCTTTTGATGAGGACTCGTGGTGACAGTAGGCGACGGTTTATCCCATGCCAAGCGCCGATAAAAACCCACTTTACCGCCTTCAGATTTATAAGCTCCTCCCATTGCTTCTTGTTGTAATTCGCTGGGTAAATGCCTCCAGTTTTGACCTGCTGTTAACAGGCGCAAATACTTGAGGCGACTTTCTGAGTAAGGGATAAATTCTGGCTGAGAATCTACTAAATCTTTTAATCCTTCTCTAAGCGTCAGCCATTTGGGTTTTTTACCAGTACCTTTCTGACTGTAATTTGGGAGCGGCAAAGTAACTGAATCATTACCTTTATAACCAATAAAGATTACTCTTTCTCTAACTTGAGGAACGCCGTAATCAGCAGTATTGAGCAAATCATACACAACTTCATAACCAATGCGTTTCATCTCTGCCAAAATCACTTGTAAAGCTGCACCGGGCATTTCATCAGCTTCTAACAGGGGGTAACCTAAACCTCTGCGATCGTGAGGTCGATGTCGAAGCGGAGCTGACAGCAATCCCTTAACATTTTCCATGATAAAAAAGCGCGGTTTTATTTCGTCAACAATGCGTATGAAATCCATAAATAAGCTACCGCGCGGATCGCCAACAGACCCCCGTTTTCCGGCTGTGCTGAAAGGTTGGCACGGGGGGCCACCAGTCACTAAATCTACTTCATCAGCGCGCAGAGGTCTATCTAAACCTAAGATTTGTCCGCCTTCTTGTAATAGAGTTTGGGCGCTGACTTGGCAAATATCTCTCGGTACAGCAGATAAGGATAAATGAGGACGATTTAGAGAGATTGTTTTGGTAGCATCCGGTTCGATTTCTACTAAACTTACTGTCTGAAATCCTGCTTTTTCTAGACCTAAATCTAAACCGTATGCTCCAGCAAAGAGGCTAATAGTTATCGGTTTGTTGTTAATCACAGGTTTTTGCCTCAAGACTAGATATTGCTGGAATGAAAATTGTACTTTACTAAAATCCAAAAGCAAGAGCATCAAGCATATGCTTACCCTTCTCCCGCCCAACTTCTTGATATATATCCAAAAGTTCTTCGTAGGCAGTCTCTCCCCCTATAATATTCCAAAACTCATGTCCCATAATGACAGCTTGTTCAAAAGGCGTATACTTCCTTGCCACTGACCATTTATAATCTGAACGATTTGGCCCGTAAGGATTGTAAGCCATAGCATAATAACATTGAGCAGCGGGGCGAGACTGTCCGCAAAGTAAATGAAATCTCAGCAGTCGTTGAATTACCTCCAAACATTGTCCTTTGTTGGGTTTTGAGCCTTTAATTTCAAAGAAAAATTTGCTCCCGTCATGGGATAGCACGTACAAATCTGCTTTGGCAGATCGCCGAACTAAATGGTTAGTTTTTTGAGCCTCCAGAACAGCTTCTATCATTTCTTCAAAAGCAGGTTTATTTGTGTTTTTGTCTGCTGACTGCTCAAATAGTGCTATCTGACGCTCAATTTCATTAATAGCCTCTATGCTAACTTCGCCAGAAATTTCATAGCTTCTGCTTGCTTCTTGGTGATGTTCCAAAGCAATGAGTTTGGCACATTCTTCATAGGTTGTGCCCAAGCGGCTGATGAAAGCTCTTTCAAACTCGTTAATTCTGAGCAACTCTGACGGGACGATCGCAGTTTGTAATAGTTCCGATTGTTCTGTAGAGGATGGGGAAGATAAATGTGTTGCTGGAATATCAAGTTTCGGTATTAGCCGTCCTCTGTATTCATTGACAAGATTTTCGATGAAAACTTCTAAGTATGCTTTGATTATGACGCGGGTAGTTGAGCTAATGGCTGACATTATTTTACTGCAAACATTCTGTTGACTAGACTTGTGACAAAACTGTGAGACAAAATCAAGCTTACTCCCTTATTTCTTAGTCCGCGTAGGCGGACTTCGTTTGTGTAGTTGCGGTTTCAACCGCCGAATGATCTATCCAAACTTCGTCAAGAATCGGAAAGCATCGAGTACATGACTCGCGCAAACGTAAGGCGAAGTATTGTAAAAAGCTTGCCAAGCCGCCGCTTTATCTTCATCGTATTTACCCGCTCTTTCCGGGTTTTTTCCTTGCCAATTCAGCCGCACTGCGTGACCGACTAATACATCTAAAACGATGTATTCTTCTACTTGCAATTCTGGGTTGCGCTGGGCGATCGCCGCCAACTCCATCAGCGCCTCAATATTGACTTGCCGGTATTCGGGTGCGACAATTTTATTCAGCAAATGCTCAATTTGTAGCGCGAAATTCTTTTCGCCCGGCGTCATTTCCGATAAAATGATATGGCTATCTAACCGATTCCGCCGCTCTAATTTGTCGCCAATTATCAAGCCTTTGCAGTGCCGCAGCAGTCCCCAAACACTCGGATAAAAATCCTTCGGTACGCGATTGACAGTACCTTCCATTTGCCGCTTCCGGCGCCATCCTCCCCCAGGCATGGTTGGTTCTTCAGAAACTGGCGCTACTACCCATTCAATATCTTTTTCCGGCTGTTTGACGCGCAGGGATTCTTGCTGTTTGAGGATTTGATTCATTTCCTCGTATTCCGTCAACACTTGGCGCAGGCGATTTTTGATTTCAAAGGGACTTAGCTGCATTAAATATTCGTAAGCTTCATTTTGCGTAACTCCTAACTCGCGGGCTAATTCGCTTGTTAAGAGCAAAATAAAGTAGCTAACTCTCAGCGTCAGCAGGCCTTTAAATAACTGGGGTTCGGCTTTAATTAACAAGCCGAGGTAGATGAGAACTTCTTGAGTTAGAACTCGATCGCGAATGTCTTCTCCACAGAATTGGCGAATTTTGTCCATCACTTCCGTGTAAGAGCCCGGCCGCGAAATTATCGCATCTTCGCTGTAGGCTTTCCCCACAGCAATCTGTTTTTGCCGTACCAAAATGTCTGTCACCGCATCGGATAAGCTGATATCAACTTTGTCCAGCAAACCTGCGGCATGGCGGATGACTGCCCATTGGATTTTTGATTGCGAACTTTCTCCAGCTTTTGTATAAACTTCGTTGATCAAATCCACAACTTGCACAGTGGTTTCCGCACCTCCAAATCCTGTATCAAAATTTAATCCTTTGAGGCGAACTAATGTGTGCAGCAACTCAATTTGTTCGTACAAATTTTCTGAATCGCGCAGGCTAGTTAGCAAGAATTGAGTATTAGTTTCGCACTCTAATTTAAATTCTTGCGTATGACCCAAAGGCCAAGTTTTTTCAGGATGGTAAGTTAGATAGCTGCGCGTTTCTACTGCACCTGTCACCGGAGATTCGGTAAATTCAAAATCGTGCATGGAATCAATTCTTTCGGTGCCAGCGGTCAGCATTAACTGCTTAAGATTTCCGAGTTTAACTGGCGTGTTGTTGCAGTGTCCATCCCGGAATTCTTTCATTAATTCTAACAACGCTTCCCGACCGGTTTCCAGCATCGTGTGAGTCAGCATCAGCGTTACCGTAGGGCGTCCCAACTGATACCAGTGGTGGTGAATGTGAGCTATTTCGCTTTTGATTTGAGCTACTAAAAAATGGTAATCTAAAGTTAAGTAAAACTCTTGTCTGTTCAAAAATGAGGGGAGGAATACGATCGCCTCTTCGCGAATTTTAAACACCCGAGAAGTTGTTAAACTCCGCAGACGGCGCACGGGGCGACCGGTTAAGCCTAATGGGTCGTTGCGTCCAATTTGCGTGTAAATAGCTGATAATTCTTTAGTCTGGCGGACTTGAATAGGTTCTACCTGTTTTGGAGTTTGCGCCGCAATGCCGTTAGCTGCTAATTCTGCTTGCAAATCTTCGTCTTCAGCTAACAGTGCAATTTGCACTAAAGGTTCTCTGTGTTGGCCCACTGACAGGTGCCTTCCCAGCGGGTCAATATCGCCCACTGCGATTAATCCTTCATTTAGCAATTGACCGAGAAAATACAAACTTTGCGCCCAAACGAGGGGAATATTTTCATTGGGCAAGCGCTGCTGGCTGCTGGGATTTAGCTTTTCTGCTTCAATATTTTCGGCGGGGACGTAGTACAATTCTGGTAGTAGCGGCAAACCAGAGCGATCGACTGCTAGAGATTCCAAACGCTGCTGGTACTCCTGCACTTGGGCTTGATTTCCCTGAAATATGCCGTCCAACAATAAATAAGTGAAAAATAGCGGCCACTCGCATTCAATGTGCTCGAACTGCCTTAATTCTGTGGGTTCGTAGTGCAGGCGATCGGCATCTTCTAAAACTGTTTGGTGTCCGTCCCGCAGAAACCGCTTGCAGCCGTAATTTCCTTGCAATTTGTCAATAATCTTATTCCGAGTCCGTTCTATTAATTCTCGGTCTTCCACAGCAAAAGCCGGAAAACTAATCACACTCAATAAAGCGGCATCTACTTCTTTTGAACTAGATTCGCGAGGCAAAAGCGATTCCAAAGTTATGCGACTTCTGGCAATTTCGTCGGGCAAAACGTGAATCACCGATGCTTGAGAGCCTTTAATTCCGAACAAATCCAACCCATTTATTGCTTCCAGCGCTGCTTTTGCCATACCAACTGAACTGGCGTTCAATTCTGCATTGCCTCGATTGATTTTATGACCTCTTTCCCAAATTCCGTAATCCGGCGTGCGGTAGGCTCTACCGATGTAGTAAACTAAATTTTGCACGAAATTGACTTCATCAATTGTAAAAATTACGTGCAGCCCGGAAGCCGTCATTTGAGCAAGAATTAATAAGAATATAGATGTAGCGTCTAACTGTAAATGTCCCCACTGGTCATCACCGACAACAATACTTCCAGTTTGAGTATTGTATTTAGCGTGCAGGGCATCTAGCGGCGACTGAGTATTTTTAAAATGTTCTACTTTGCTCGATTGCTGCATCATCGCAAACAGCAAGCCGCGCATCAGTTTGACTGTGCTGTGTTCGAGTTCAAATGTTCTGCCCTGATCGCCATCTATTTTGCGGTAAGCTAAACCCAAACCCCAAACTGCGAGAATGCTGTACACGTTGTCGCGCACCCAGGCATCGGTGTAGTCGCCGTGGGCGTTAACGGCGGTACTCGCCGGCAGCAAACCTGTAATTGGGTTCTGGCGCTTGAGGATGATGGTTTTGATTTGCTCGTAGTAATAATCTAACCTGGTTTGCCGCTGGTTTTTTGCGATCGCCATTTCGTTTTCCTGCTTTTTCCTGATGCGAGTAGATTTGGGGTGAATAGACTTTTAAATATATCAGAGATTAGATTATTTCTCAAGTTATCCAAACACAAAAAGGTAATTGCCATGTCTACCCAAAACCACAATAACAACAGCGTCCCTTTCGTGAAAGTTGTCTACTCTACAGTGAAAATTAATGGTAAAATTGAGCTAGTACCGATGGAATGGTACGCAGACGGCTCTGTCAAAAAAATCGAACGCTAATGCTCGATCGCACTTGGCGGGCCAACTCTAATGAACTGGCGCGACCCGTCGCTTACAAAAAAACCGGTTTCTGGGCCACCGAACGATGACTTAACAGACTTTTGGTGGCACAAACCGGGTTTTTTGCGACCAAAACTGCTCTAGCGTCGATCGCCAATCTCAGCTAATTTAAATAACTAGGTGTGTAGGAATCTCAAAGAAAAAAATATGGATGGATCGCGCCCGCAATTTTCAGTGCTGGGACTACCAGTTCACATATTAGATGATTATGCAGGTTGGCTGATGCAGCGCCTGCATCAAGGGTTAGGAAGTCATGTGGTGACTTTGAATGCTGAAATGGCGATGCAAGCCGAGCAAAATCAGGCATTAGCGGATGTAATCCGCAAAGCGGAACTCGTGATTCCCGACGGTTCGGGAGTGGTGCTGTACTTGCGGCTGCGTGGCAAACCGGCCCAGCGCTATCCGGGGATTGAATTAGCAGAATCGCTGCTGCAACAAGCCGGAAAATTGCCTGATTCGGAACCACTATTTTTCTTTGGAGGTTCCCCTGGAGTGGCGGCTGCGGCGGCCCAAACTTGGCAGCAAAAAGTTAACGGATTGTCGATTGCTTCTCAACACGGTTATCTTTCCGCCGATGAAGAGAAAGACTTCCGTGAAAGCCTCAAACAAATGCAGCCCAAACTAATTTTTGTAGGCTTGGGAGTGCCGCGCCAAGAATTTTGGATTGCCGAACACCGACACCTTTGCCCTGGTTCGATTTGGGTGGGAGTTGGCGGCAGTTTCGATATTTGGGCGGGAACAAAAACCCGCGCGCCGGCTTGGTTTTGCGACAATCATTTAGAATGGCTGTACCGGCTTTATCAAGAACCTTGGCGGTGGCGCAGAATGTTAGCTTTGCCACAATTTGCCTTGAAAGCTTTGGGGGATTTTCGAGGGTAAGTTAATAGCATCAATCTTCTGTCTGATTCACAATCCTCTCGATCCCCCCTAACCCCCCTTAACAAGGGGGGGACAAGAATTGAGTCACAATCCTCTCGATCCCCCCTAACCCCCCTTAACAAGGGGGGGACAAGAATGTCGTCAAAATTTTCCTTATTAAGGGGGATTCGAGGGGCTCTAGACTCGACTACAAGCGACATAAATCCTGTTATTTCTTGAGTCCGCGCAGGCGGACTTTGTTTGTGTAGTAGCGGTTTCAACCGCCGATTCTAATCAATACGAACCTATTGCCATTAGACAATGTAAGGAGAATCGATCGCCTTTGCCCGATTAGTTGCCACCAAAGTCTGGTAAATCAAAACCGAAATCTCAGCGCGGGTAATGTCCCGAAGTGGCGAAAGCCAATCGCGGGAAGGATAATTAACTACAATCTTCAAAGCAGTTGCTGTGCCGATCGCACTCAAAGCATAATTAGGAATTTGAGAGCGATCGGTGTAAACTTTCAAAGAATCAGGATTGCCGCCCTTAAGTTCCAAACCGTTAACCAAAGACACGATCGCGTCAGCCTTAGTCAAATTCAGATTCGGGCCGAACTTCAAGCCGGGAAACCCCGCCAAAAACCCCCCCCGATTTGCCCGTTCGATCGCACTTCTCGCCCAAAAAGTAGCAGAAACATCAATAAAATTTGTAGCCGGCACCCTGGGAATCGGACTAAACGCACTCACCAACAGCGCCGCATATTGAGCACGGTTTAAACTCTCATCAGGCCTAAAAGAACCGTCAGGAAAACCGGTAACTATATTCGCCGCAGCCAAAGCTTCAATAAACTTCTGTGCCCAATGTCCAGAAATATCACTGAACACCGCACCCCCGATATTCGGATTGCCGCCGCCCTTTCTCACCGCAGCTTGCACAGCTTTAAAAGCATTCACTTTCCCGTAACCAAACCAATCGCTGCGGCCGTTGTTAGGATCGTAATTTCCCATGCGATTGCCCAACTGGGGATCGGGATCGGGATCGACAATTTTCTCAGCAGTTTGTTCGAGAATTCCCCGCACTTCCCGCGCCGTCAAACGGGGGTTAGCCGAAAGTATCAACCCTGCAACGCCAGCGACTACTGGAGTGGCGCTGGAAGTACCGCCAAAAGTATCCGTATAGTCCCCCCAGTCGTAGCCCCGATCGCCCACTCGATCGGCAGTAAACACCCCCAAACCGGGCAAATACTGCGTCACCTCCGGCGGCGTGCTGATATATCCGGTTTCTGGCAACCAAGTTCCCGGCGGCGCGTTGTTGCTGGGGGCGCAAACCGAGATGCTGGTACCCCAATTGCTGTAGGCTGCTTTTTTGTTGAGGGAAGTGGAAGCGCTGACGGCAATTACGTCTGGGTGTACGGCAAATCCGTTTAGCCATCTAGTTTGACCCTCCACGACGTTGTTGGGCCAGCCTTTCTCGTTAACAGTACCGTTGACTGGGCGGTTGGCATTCCCCGCTGCGAACAGAATAACGCAGCCTCTGCCGCCCCGCCCTTGGGTTGCTGCTTTGGTGATAACGGCACTCTGCCGCAGGGAAAGGGGATAGTAAACTGCCGCAGGCCCCCAACTGCAAGAAATGACGGCGGCACCTTTTTCGATCGCCCAATTAAATATTTTTTCGACAGAATTGTCATCGAGAAAACCACTGGTACGGATGGGCATCAGGGCGCATCCGGGGGCGACGCCGACAATGCCTTTGCCGTTTTCTTCAGCAACGGCGACGCCGGCACAACTTGTGCCGTGGTTGTCTGAGTCGGCGACTGGCATCGGCGAAGTGTCGCCCTCTTTTAAATCGATGGCTGAGACGATTTTGCCTTGGCCTTGAAAATCTGGGTGGGTGATGTCAACTGCATCGTCGGCGATGGCAATTACGATCGATCGAACTCCGCGAGTCATGTTCCAAGCTGGTTCTGCATAAATTTGAGCACCGCCGACAAGTTCCTTGCCGCCTTTGTTGTTGAGATACCACTGTTTGGGATAAAGCGGATCGCGGGGCGTATAATGCTGCTGCGTCTCTACTAAAATGTTGGGTTCTGCTACGAGAACTTCTGGATATCTTGTCAGGCGGTTGGCAATTTTGATCGGGTTTTCTGTTGCTTGTTTTGTGACTTCGCAGACGAAAGTGTTGGGAATTCCTTCTACTGGCCGGACTATTTTTAAAGCTGCTGCATTGGCGATCGCAGTTCGCGATTGTTCGTCTACTTGTTCGCCAAATTGAATTGTAATTTGGTCTGTCAGGTAAAAGAATGTACTCGGATTGTTCGCGGGGCAATAGACGTGGCTGGCAAAAGCTACGGCATCGCTGGCGCGGGCTGCTTGCATTGCTGCTTCTAGGCTAGAGGGCGCAACGAGATATTCTTCGAGATTGCTTTGGCCGATGCGACGGGTGAATTTTGCCCCAGTTGTTGCAGTCCAATCGTTTGAGGTTGATGCTGTTGATGAGGGGCGGACTGTAAAGCGATCGTCCGCTTTTGACAGCAGCAATTCATCGCCGCCGCGCTGCAAAATCAGTGGGAGACTTTCATCGGGAACTCCGATACCTTGATAATTTTGTAAGGTATTTGCGGAAAGTTCGATCGGTTGTGTCATCAGAAATGCCTTTGTTTAATTTTAACCCAGTCTTACTATATTCTCGCTTAACAGGCAGGATGCCTGTTCCACAAAGACTGAATTTTCTTGTGGGGAGTAGGGTTGGGCTTCTAGCCCGCCCGTAAAAGGCTTATTAACAATGATTCAGCCAATCCCTCAAACTCACATCTTGCACCATTGTCAATAAGCCTTTTCTGAACAGGCAAGATGCCTGTTCCACAAGAAAATTTATCTTTTGTGGAACAGGCATCTTGCCTGTTAAGCGAGAATGGTGCAACATCTCAGTCAGATAAACACACCAGGATTAACATTAAAAAATTCTCCCAGCGCCTTAGCTTGGGCTTTGCTAATCGCCCGTTTACCATTAACCACCTCAGAGACTACTCCTTTGGAACCAATCACACCCACCAAATCGGCTTGTTTGAGTTCGCGAACTTCGATGAAATGCAATAGAACATCCCGGGGAGTCACTTCTGGATCTGGGTAATATTTTGATTCGTATTCTTCGATCAACAGCCCCCAGAGACTCAGTAAAGTTTCTTCTTCTACTGTTAATTCTTCTTTAGACATCAGAAAATCGACTTCTGCGAGGGCAAGATCATTATCTTCTTCGTTCAGGATTGGCTTAGGCTGAGATTTAGCCAGCAGTTGACCGTAAGCTGTTCTTTCAATTGCCATATTCATGGTGCGTTCGATTGTTGAATTAGATCGGGACTTACCCATCAAAACCATTGAAACCGGGTTTTCCACCATTTTTAAAGTCTCAAAGGCAGTATTTAGGTAAAAAAAACCCGGTTTCTGCGTCCCGGACTAGATTGCCGGGATCTGTCCAATCCCCCGCGATTTCCTTGTTCAATCCAAAATCTAAAATCCAAAATCTAAAATCCAAAATCGATCGCACCCTTTGACATTTCAACAAATTTGGTTTACACTTAGCCGGTTGCGATCGCCAATGGTAAGATCGGCTCAAGCTAAATATTTTTTTAAAGCGCACAGGCGCAAAGTAATTTCATGGTATACTCTGGAACTGTTTGTTGGCTTCGCTCCACTGCCCGGATTACGATCGGGGCGATCGCAGCTTTTACCCTATTGCAACCGATCCAAGTCCAAGCACAACAACCTTCTGGGCCAGAGAACCAACCCCAAGTCGAGCCCGCCGACGACCCCACAGACCCCAACAATCTTCGCCCTCTGACGCAAGACAGCAGTCTGCTGAGCGTCCCAGGAGGTCAGCGTTTGATGACAGAAGCCAGCAGTGCTATTTCCTCTCAGAATTACGCACTGGCTACTCAAAAACTCCAAGAATCCCGCCAAATTTTCAATCAACTGTCCAACTTCTACCAACAACTGGGTAGCAGTTTTGCCGGAATTGACATCCGATTGGCCGAAAGCCACCGCACCAAAGCTGTAGAAACAGCCCAAATGCGCGACGAAGCTACCTACCGGCTGGCGTTGGTACACCGGGCGCAAAATAAACCGGAACTGGCTGTGCCCCTGCTGATTCAGATTATTCGCTCGCAGCAGCCAACTCGCGACTTGGGCAAGAAAGCTTACCAGCAGTTACTGGAATTGGGTTTTGTGGATTCGCCCTTTCCCCGACCTGCCAGCAGTCAACCGAGCTCATCGACAAAATAGTTCCACTAAAATCTAAATTACAGCCGTTTATCACAGAAACCAATGGTTACACCGTCTCAAGTAGCAGAAATGATTAAGGCAGGGTTGCCCGACGCTAAAATACAAGTTGACGATTTGACCGGTGGCGGTGACCACTACCAGGCGAGAGTCGTCTCTGCAGCCTTTGAAGGAAAAAGCCGAGTACAGCAGCACCAAATGGTCTACGGCGCTCTCAAACAGGCAATGGCTAGTGAAGCTATCCACGCTTTGGGCTTGGAAACCTTAACTCCCGCAGAATGGGAAGCGAAAAGTCAAGTTGCTTAATTGTTGCTCGGCAATTGGGTATCACAAGTTTGTGCTTCTGTCAATAGTTGCTTGAAATACAACTGCTGCACTTACGCACAAAAACCAAAGAAACCGGGTTTTTTAACCGGAATCTATGGCTGTAACGAAAGATTTTCGTAAAAAACCCGATTTCTGCGTCAGTCAACGTTTAAAAATTTTCAAACAATATTAGGAGCTACCATGACTACAGCAGCACATGAAAGAATTGACGAGTTGGTTAAGCAAAACAAAATCATGGTGTTTATGAAGGGCAATAAGTTAATGCCCCAGTGTGGTTTTTCTAATACTGTGGTGCAAATTCTCAATACTTTGGGAGTGCCTTACGAAACTGTTGATGTTTTGGCAGACCAGGAAATTCGTCAAGGCGTTAAAGAGTATTCCAACTGGCCGACAATTCCCCAAGTTTATATCAACGGCGAGTTTATTGGTGGCTCGGATATTATGATCGAGATGTATCAAAAGGGCCAATTGCAAGAAGTTGTAGAAGTGGCTTTGGCTTCTTAAATTAGACAGAAAAAACATTTCCCCGACTTCTTAAAGAAGTCGGGGAAATAACAGCAATCGCGTTTTACGTTGAATTAGGTTGATTTACTTAATTATTCGTTACCAGGCAAAGCCTAAAAACGCAATGCAGTCGGCTACACCTCGAATTTTTAGGCTCCCAAAGCGAGGCAGAGCCTGTGGACATCGGTTCCGAGGCATAGCCAGGGAACCAGTAAAAATTCCAAACTCCCAATTCCCAATTCCCAATTCCCAATTCCCAAATCATCAAGGGTTTATCAAACCGAATTTGCTATTTAATAGTAGTCTGATTCAGCCTGTGTCTGTGTCTGTGGCATTGCAAAATTGGAGGGGTCGTGAATGTAACGCGCTGCTTCTTCCTCTAGTCTGTGAATCAGATAGGGTTCCAGGCCGTTGGAATGCCGCAGGGCTGCTAAATAGCCGTCTAAGTAAAGCCGCAGGTCATCGAAGCGATAACCTCTATTCCACATTTCGACGAGGGCGTCGGTGAGTTTTTGGTAGTGCCGGATTGTTTGGGTGTCTTGTAGCATGGTATGAGCTTGAAATCCTTTGTGGTTTGTATAATGACGGCGGGATTTAGGAACGGCCTCGATTGATGCTGAGTGGCTCAGCTTGAGGCTATTTCTAAATAAAACTTTTTACCCTGCTCAACAGGCTACCCTCCATAAAAAATTTCACTCGTTGCAATGCAGTTGCTCGACTTTTTGCGCGCACCTAGATAATTCGCTGTGCGTTTAATGGAGTCGGGATGTGGCTGAATTTGACGGTCAAAGTGGCTGAGTGTTCCGGCTACCGAGCGAACGGTTGGAGGAATTCTAGTTTCACTTGCGCGATTTGTCAACCTCCTGGGAATGGGGGCTGGGTCGGGGGGATCGCTTTTGGCAGGCGGTTGGGGCATGGGATCGATCGGCTTTACACTGTCTTATTTTCATTGTAAGCTTACCGCCAGAATGATTTCACCTTTCTGCAGGCTGACCCTGCCAAATTAACCTAATCTTTAAAATTCGTACCCTAGATATGTCCGCTGCTTTAAACGCAGCTAATGCTTGAGTAGCGATGGTTACAAAAGCTTGACAAAAGCTCTGTTAACCTTGTAGCAATTAGTGATATGGGAAGCTCGCCTCTGTGGAATCTGCAAGTATTTCAATTGTTGAAGGGAATCCGCACCTGCGATCGCTCTTGGGCTGGCATCTACAGCAAGTCGGTCACTGGGTGCACCAGTCAGCGGATATCAGTCACGCTAGGGAAATATTTTTCAGCCGCCAGCCAACCCTAGTCATTCTGGATGCCCAATTGCCGGATGGGGACGGTTTGGAATTTTGCCATTGGCTGCAACAGCAGCAGCAGTCGCTGATTTTGATGCTGTCGGCGCGGAATTCGGAATCGGATATTGTTGAAGGTTTGAAGGCGGGGGCAGACGATTACCTGACTAAACCCTTTGGGATGCAAGAGTTTATGGCCAGGGTGGAAGCTCTGATGCGCCGCAACCGCACGATGCTACCGCCGGCGACGCTGGAGTGCGGGCTGCTGAAAATTGATTTGGTGCAGCGCCGAGTCAGGTTGTACGACGAACATATTGAGCTGACTCCCCAGGAATTTAGCCTGCTGTACGTGCTAGCTCAAGCTGGAGGAGTGCCGCTGTCGCGCTCGGATTTGCTGCGTCGGGCCTGGCCTGATGCGATTGATAACCCCCGGACGATCGACACTCACGTACTCTCTCTGCGTAAAAAAATCGAAATCGACCCGCGACAGCCGAGCCTGATTCAAACTGTACGGAATGTCGGCTACCGACTGAATCTGGAGTTGTTGAATAATGCCAATCAACATTCACCCGTGCCCAGAGCGGTGCTTTCTTAGACTACGATCGGTCTATAAGTCTGATTTTATTTTGGGAATTGATTGGCGATCGCATCGGTTTTCGCCGCCATAATAAAGTCATTGCGATGCAGTCCAGAAATCTCGTGAGTCCACCAAGTAACGGTAACTTTTCCCCACTCGGTTAACAGTGCGGGGTGATGTCCTTCAGTTTCTGCTGCTTCGCCGACGCTGTTTGTAAAGGCGATCGCACTTTTGAAATCCGGGAATTCGTAGGTGCGTTCTATTTTGGGAATGCCATTTTTTTCGATCAAATTCCAGTCGGGAATTTGAGGTTTTAGCTGGACAATTTCGTAAGCTGTGAGGCGGGCAGAGTTTGGGCTGCCGGCGGCACAGCGTTCTTTTGCTAAAGGTTCCATAAATTGCTGTTTAGCGATCGGATTATCAAAGATATTATAGACATTTCTAATCTGAATTATTTTGAACGGCAACTGTCCTTTAGGATGGACATCTTGCACCATTTTCAATAAGCTTTTTATGGGCGGGTAGGATGCCCAACCCTACTCCACACAAGAAATTCACTGGGAGCATCTCAATGAAAGCAGTCAAGCTAGAAATTGGAGTTAGGAGTCAGGAGTCAGGAGAAAAGAGTCAGAAGGAAGAAGTCAGGAGCAAGAAGAAGTGTTTTTACAAATATGAAATGCTCCCAATTCACTCTTTGTGGAACAGGCATCTTGCCTGTTATTGAGAATGGTGCAAGGTAGACATTGCGATCGAAATCGTTCATAAAACTGATGAGCAATCATTTAAAATTTAGGGAAATAATCGTTCACCGTGGAATCGCTTAACCGATCATATCAGGAAGGGGCGGGTTGATTTGGCTATCTTGCTGATATTGTAAACGTTGGTGAACCCGCCCCTGCAAGTGCGATCGCTCAACCGATAATTTTCTTAATCAAATCCAACTTACCTAGATAGGGAGCGTACCGCCATTTTAAGTCAAGTAAAAATGACTTTTGCAGCACGCTTTTTTGATGAGAAAAAGTGTCAAAACTTGCTTTTCCGTGATAGGTGCCGATGCCGCTGTCGCCAACTCCGCCAAAAGGTAAACTTGTTACTCCGACTTGCATAACTGTGTCGTTTATGCAAACTCCGCCGGAAGAAGTTTCCCGCAAAACTCGCTCTTGTTTCTCTTTATCCTTCGAGAACAAATACAAAGCTAGGGGTTTGGGACGGGCGTTGATTTGGGCGATCGCCTCCCCGAAATCATCATACTCCAAAACTGGCAAAATCGGCCCGAAAATCTCATCCTTCATCACAGGCGCATCCCAGGAAACCTTGTCGATAACCGTCGGTGCAATATATTTATCTTCGGGGTTTGTTTGACCGCCGACGACAACTTCTCCGTCTTTGATAAACTCTGCCAAACGTCCTAAATGATGCTGATTGATAATTCGGGAATAGTCGGGACTTTTCTGCGGGTCGTCGCCGTAAAATCCGTGAATAGCTGTTTTAATTGCCTGCATCAAATCGGGTTTAACTTTTTTATCAACTAACAGGTAATCTGGAGCGATACAAGTTTGACCGGCATTGATGAATTTGCCCCACGCAATGCGTTTAGCAGTGTATTCAAGTTGAATATCTGAGTCTACAATGCAAGGAGTTTTGCCGCCCAATTCTAATGTCACAGGTGTCAGGTGTTTGGCGGCGGCTTCCATGACTATTCTACCGATTTTTGTGCCGCCTGTAAAGAAGATGTGGTCGAATTTTTCGGCTAATAATTGTTGGCTGATTTCGACTCCTCCTTCGACGGCCGCTACATAGGCGGGATCGAAGGTTTTGGTAATCATGTCGGCGACAACTGCCGACGTGTGCGAGGCGATTTCTGAAGGTTTGAGGATGGCGCAGTTGCCGGCGGCGATCGCCCCGACCAAGGGTGATATCATTAGCTGAAATGGGTAATTCCAAGGCCCGATGATTAAAACAACGCCCAAAGGTTCTGGGTAAATGCGGGCCGATGCTGGGAATTGATCGATCGAAGTAGGCACTTTTTTCGGCTTTGCCCACGATTTAACGTTTTTGATGGCATAATTAACTTCTGCGATCGCAGCAATTTCAAAATAAGCCTCGTACTCCGGTCTGTTCAAATCAGCCTTGACAGCATCCACAATCCGTGATTGATTGGAAACGATCGCACTTTTAAGTTTTTTCAGTTGTTCGATCCGAAAATCCACATCTTTCGTTTTCCCAGTCGCAAAAAATTGCCGCTGCTGCTGGATAATATCGCTGACGCTGATTACCATTTTTTGTCCTCCATGTCTATAAATAAATGTTACAACAGGAAAACGGAAGTTGGGTAAAGTGCGATCGGTGTTAGATCCTCGACTTATTGAACAAGTCGGGGGTCTGGCCTTTACAAATCATTGAGAAATGCTATAAATTAGAAGCTAATAATTGTGGAAATGACAATGGAGTTCGCTTATGAAAATATCTAAGAACGATTTTTTTTTCTATTCCTGCTGGCTGCTTTGCTTGCTTGCAGTAGCAGGATGTACCTCTAAGCCCGAAAAGCAAGTTGTTATCTGCTCGAAAGACTTTACCGAACAAGCCATTCTCGCAGAAATTTTAGCACAGCACATCGAAGCTAAAACAGATATCAAAGTAGAACGAGAACTGAATCTCGGAGGTTCGCTTTGCCATGAATCCCTAACAGCAGGTAAAATCGACTTGTACGTCGAATACACAGGGACTGCTTACGCCAACCTGCTCAAACAGAAACCGATTTCTGACCCCAAAAAAGTCCTCGATTACCTCAAACAAGAATATCCCAAACAGTTTAAAGCAGAATGGACGGAACCGCTGGGATTTAATAACAGTTTTGCGATTATTGTGCGGGGAGACGATGCCAAAAAACTCAATTTACAAACTCTCTCGCAACTTGGGAAAGCTGCACCTAACCTCCGGGCTGGTTTCGGCCCAGAATTTAACGAGAGAGAAGATGGATTTCCCGGATTGGCTAAAACTTACGGGATTAAGTTTCGAGAACAACCGAAGGAATTGCTGTTAGGATTGCTTTATCAAGCGCTGCAACAAAAAGAAGTAGATGTGATTGCTGGTAATACGACGGATGGTTTGATTCAAAGTTTAGGTTTAGTAGTGCTCAAAGATGACAAGAACTATTTCCCGCCCTACGAAGCAGTTCCGGTTGTGCGATCGCAAATTTTGGAAAAATACCCGGAATTGCGTCCAGTGTTCGCAGAATTGGGCGGGAAAATTTCCGAAGAAGATATGCGTAAACTAAACTATCAAGTTGACGGGAAACAGCAGGAAGCCGGACAAGTGGCGCGGGAGTTTTTGCAGCAAAAGTTGGGCGGTTCCCAGCCCGCACCTAGCGCAAAGTAATCGGCAGTTTCTCTCCTAAAAGTTCACTTTATATCCGTAGCAGCTTACTTAAAAGTTGGAATTATAAATTGGTAAGTATTGGGATTTCTACGGTTTCAGCAATTTTATGAGCTAGCTTTTTAAAGTCTAGGTAAACACTTTGCACGGCCTGGACGTGAGAACCAATTGCCCCATCCGCAGGTTTGAGGTGGAACATAGGTTTATGGGCTTCTTGAGCAAGCGGCATCAGACTCTGATTGTGTTTTAGCAAAGCTAAACAGTGAGGATCTTCAGCGATGGAAAGCGTGCTATTTTCCGATTCATTGAGCACAGCTTCCCGATAAATATTAGGAATCCGTGCAATCCATCGCTGATAAGCTTTCACTGGGCGGTCTAGCCGTACCGAGTGTTGCAGGACAATATAACCAACAGGTTGCATTTGACCTTGAGGAAGCTTTAAATCAGGGGCAGGATTTTTCTCTAATCTTTCTAGCCATTCTTGCCGCCAGCGTCTGAGAGTTGGGCCGAGATTTTTCAATCCTTGCAGTGAGAATAAATCCGGTGATAGAGGAACTACTACATAGTTAGCTGCAATCAAAGCGGCCCGGTTAATCGCTCCTAAATTCGGGCCGATGTCTGTCAAAACTACATCAGCTTGATGAACTGTTGCTGCTTCTTGCAAGAGTCGCCAAAAAGCAGAGATGACCCGAAAAGAACGCTCCTTGCGATCGGTGCACCCGGGCCATTCTGCTGAGAGCTCATCTTCAAATCCAGAGAGCAATAAATCTCCTACCAAGAGTCCCAATCTTTCTTCAATCTGCTCTACTTCTGGAGTAGCAATATCACCAATTCCTCTAATTAAAGGTTGTACGCAGCGAAAAACTGTGTTAGGTCGGTTATTGCCTTCCCACAATTCTTCTAAACGTTCTTCATCTAGAAAAGCAGCAGTCAGATTGGCTTGGGGGTCTAAATCTGCTGCTAGCACCCGCAGTCCTAAATTGCGATACATCCAGGCTAAATGATAGACTAGCGAAGTTTTACCGACGCCACCTTTATTATTGAAAAAAGCAATAATGGGTACTGTCACGGATGCCTCCTAATAATTACTAAAACATGAGCATCTTCGACAACAAACTCCGGTGGTGGGCTGCCATTTTTTTGCAGTGAATTGCGAGCTATGGCGATACCAATTCCAAACCTTTGTACATAACCAAGATTTTTTAAGGCTTCTGCTAAATTTGGATTTCGGTAGTCAGTGATTCCAGGCATACCAAAATTTTGCCGATTAACTTGTCCAAAGGGCCCGCCGGGGTTTTGAATTTCAATGCGATCGCTAAACCAGGTAATTCTTACTGGTGCATACGTCCCTTCATAGGTGCGGTGCAAGAGCGCATTTCTAGCAAGCTGTTGCAATGCTACTAACGGGTAATCTGGCTGCTGGATTTCCACTGACTGAGCGGTAATATCAG
This sequence comes from Microcoleus sp. T2B6, assembly GCF_036700475.1. Lineage (NCBI taxonomy): Bacteria > Bacillati > Cyanobacteriota > Cyanophyceae > Oscillatoriales > Microcoleaceae > Microcoleus > Microcoleus sp. T2B6. The sequence goes on from NZ_JAUBOZ010000011.1 coordinate 56,525, forward strand.
AAGCTACTGAGATATGAGATTGCAGTATTTCATCTAACACTCTCAGCATCATAGAAAGTGGCCCAGCAATTTCTTTCTGGTCTTTAATGGGGTCAGTTAGCTCAGTTCCCTCAATTCGCAAAAATTGAATATAAGCCCCAGGTATCAATTGCCGGGGGTCTTTTCCTACTACCAATATACCTAAATTTGTTGGCTGAATTGACGGTAAAGTGCTAATAAACCTTACTGATGCTAATTGGTGTTCGACGGTTCTTTGATTTTCTTCTAATATGTCAATAGGCAATGTTGAAGGTAGATATTCCTGTTGAAATAAAGTTAAATTTAAGTCATCTAGTGTCCCGGAAGGCAAAGATTGAATATCAAAAGGTAAATCTCTGGAACGCCGTTTTTCTGAGAGACGGCGCTCTTCTTCGGCTGTGGCAGTAGTGCGGCGGGGGCCCACCCGTACCCAGATTCGCCCGTCATAGCGGACAGGGGGTGCATCTGATGGTTCTACAATGACTGCTACTAACTCGCATCCCGCAAGCGTTCGCTTTTGCACGGTTATCGCGGGAAAAGGCAGTATATTTCCATCTGAACGCATATCCGAGAGGGTTAGTAAAAGTTGATCGGTGATGCTCAAATTGGCACAGCTTCCATCATCATTAACACCTATAAATAGTACCCCTGGCTGTTGGTAGTTTGGCAAGTCGTTGGCAAAAGCGCATATAGCCTGACGGAGTTTACCTTTATCAGATATTGAGGCCTTGCGCTCTACTCGATCGGATTCAATGTCTTTGAGGAGAGTTTCTAACTGACTGTCATCCATGCTTTAACTTATTTCTCGTAAATAATTCTTACTGCTTGGTAACAGCAGACTGCGGCTAGTTGGGGAATTGTTAAGAGTTTAAAGAGAAAAGTTTGTTTTCAATTACTACTTACCAATTTCCCGCACCAGCCGCTAAATTAAATTTCTAATTCCCTTCACTCAGCCTCCGCAAATTCAAAATATCGCTCATCTTTTTAATTTGCATACAAGTGCGCTCGAACTGTTGTTTATCCTGGATATCCATGCACAAGTCAATTAAGGCCGGCAATCCGGGGTAGGTTTTGACTTGAGCGCTGCGGACGTTCACTTGGTTGTCCTTCAAATGCGATAAAACATCATTGAGAACTCCCACTCGATCGAGGGCTTCAATTTGAATGTTAACCGGATAAGTGTTGGGCCGAGATTCATTGCGGTTGCTGGAATTCCAACTCACAGGAACCAAGCGATCCCCAGGCACGTTCTCAACATTTGAACATCCTTGTCGGTGAATCGAAATTCCGCGGGTGCGAGTCACAACTCCAATAATTGATTCCCCAGGAATCGGACAACAACAGCCGGATAAATGGTAGAGCAATCCCTCTACACCTGCGATCGGCGATTTGCTCGGAGACGAACTCGGTACTGGTTTCGGTGCCGTCGATGCAGGTATTAGCTGGGGCAATTCGTGGGTTCCTGCAGGAGCCGCTTCAATTTTTTGCTGCACTTTTACTAAATCTCGCAGTCGATTTACTACGAGATTTAGGGTGACTTCGCCGTACCCCAAACCGGCGATTAAATCTTCGACGCTGTGGTAGTTGCAGCGCTGAGCCACAGACTGCATGGGTTCAGATTTCAGCAAGGATTCTAAGCCGTTTTTACCTAATTCTTTTTCCAGCAATTCCCGCCCGCGAGCGAGATTTTCATCTCTGTGCGATCGCTTCAACCACTGGCGAATTCGGTTTTTTGCTCCGTTTGTCTTGACAAAATTCAGCCAGTCGGAACTCGGATGACCATTTTTTTGGGTCAAGATTTCTACAATATCGCCGTTCTTTAAAACCTTGTCTAGTGTTACCATTCGCCCGTTTACTCTGGCACCGGTGCAGTGATTGCCAATTTCTGTGTGAATGCGGTAAGCAAAATCTACGGGAGTTGATCCGCTATTGAGAGCAATCACGTCTCCGTTAGGAGTAAAAACGTAAATATCTTCGTCGAATAAGTTGTCCTTAATGCTTTGTAAATATTCGCGATCGTCTTTGAGGTCGCTTTGCCATTCAAGGAGTTGTCGCAGCCAAGTAAATTTTTCGTCGTCGCCGGTGACTTTTGTGTTAGAACCGCCAGTTTCTTTGTATTTCCAGTGCGCGGCAATGCCGTATTCTGCAATGTGGTGCATTGCTACGGTGCGAATTTGCACTTCGATGGGGCGGCCGCTGGTTCCGATTACTCCGGTGTGCAAAGATTGATAGCGGTTGGCTTTTGGTAAACCGATATAATCTTTAAAGCGTCCGGGAATCGGGCGGAAAGAATCGTGGACGATCGCCAAAGCCCGATAACAGTCATCATTGGTTTCTACTATGATCCGCACCGCCGCAATATCGTATACTTGCTTAAACCCTTTTTGGCGGCGCTGCATCTTCCCGTAAATCCCGTACAAATGTTTGGGACGGCCGCTAACTTCATAGCATTTAATGCCTAAATTGTCAAGCCTTTCTCGCAAACTATCTGTGACTTCTGCGAGTTGAGTTTCTCGATCGGCTCGCTTCTCGGCCACCAATTCCTGAATTTCGCGGTAAGCTTCGGGTTCCAGGTATTTAAACGCTAAATCTTCCAATTCCCACTTAAAGCGGCCAATACCCAAACGGTTTGCTAGGGGAGCAAAAATATCTCGGGTTTCTAGGGCAATACTGCGTTGCTTTTCTTCGGACAAATGCTCCAAAGTCCTCATGTTGTGCAGCCTGTCTGCCAGTTTGACCACAATGACGCGAATATCTTTAGCCATTGCTAGGAACATTCGGCGGAAATTTTCCGCAAGGCGCTCTGTTTTGCTGGAAAAATTAAACTTAGAAAGCTTGGTGACACCTTCAACCAACTGTCGCACTTCCGCGCCGAACCGCTGTTCTATTTCTTCGAGAGTAATATCTGTATCTTCAACAATGTCGTGGAGGAAGCCCGCGGCAATCATGACGTTGTTGCCGCCCATATACCGGAGTATTCCAGCGACAGCTACCGGATGGCAAATGTAAGGTTCTCCCGATTTGCGGTATTGTCCTTCGTGCAAGTCGCGGGCAAATTCAAAGGCCCGACAAATTAAGCTGTCGTCAGTCGAGCAATTCGGGTTAGAGCCCCCATCAGGCTCCGATCGAGCATTCAGGCATTCTTGCAGCCAATCGGGAACTACAGCAGGATCGATCGAAGGAGAGGGAGTCAGAGTGTTCGCGTTCATGGGGTACACCTTTAAAACTTAGAAATACAAATGGTTAAAAGCCAGTTTTTGGTTGAATTGCCGAAATTATGTGTTTAGCTATACTAAACTACTTGAATGCCACAATTTGCAATTCAAAAAAATAGTCGATTTTTCTGTTAACTCTACCTATCTAATTCCGAGTCGCCCCCCCTCGGAGGTAGGAAAATATAGTGACACCACTGCCACCGCCGCAGTCTGTCGATCGAGGAAAATCGGGTAAAATAAGCATATTTTGGCGGTAGCAGTTGAGGTTGCGGGCGATCGGCATTTACCGGCAACGCTAAACTAAAAGCAGCAGCCAGAAGGGTAGAGTTAGGGCAGAAAATCAAAAAAAGTTCTCACAAAACAGGGAATAGCTCCAAAAACGCACAGCTTCCCTCCCTATGAGCAAACTTAAGTAAGTATCTACTTAGATTATAAATACAAATTTGTTTACAAAATCATGATATTGTCCGAAGACCGCCGCCAGTGCTACCAAGAATTACAGCAAGCGCTAGAACAACTACAAAGAACTGCTGCACAGGATAATCTGGATCGGGCCGCGCTGGCGATCGAATACAGAAAAGTGCAACAATTTTTCGGAAACCAAATTATGAGAGCCGAAAGCGATGACTTAGACGCCTCAGAAACACCCCCAGAGCAGTCCTATTTGACGGAAATTCACAAGCAACTGCGGTTATTGGGGACAGATGTCACGTTTTTGCAAGCGTCGCGCCAGCCAGCGACAGCAAAGGCGAGGCAAACTGGGGCGATCGCGCGGCTTAACACGCTAATTGGCTACTGTGGCGCGCTGCTGCAAAAAAATTCTGGTTCTTCAGGGCCCGCCCAGATACAGAATTAATAATTGAATTAACAGGGAATTAATAAGGCAAGGAGAAATAAAGCGGTGGAATGTCCAAAATGTAAACATCCCAATTTAGAAGGCGGTACCTTAGCCGGCCGTATGTCCGTGCAGTGGTGTCCCAACTGTTACGGTATCTGGATTCCAGGCAGAGAATACGAAGCTTGGCAAAAAGAGCAAAGCCAGTGGTACAACAAATCCGAGAAGCCTGATGCGACAGGGACTCTGGGCATAGAATTCACCCCCTCTGTCTACGACAGCAAAGCAGCCCTGTGTCCCGAAGACGGTCACTATCTGTCGCGGGCGAAAGTTCCTTTCAGCAGAGTGCCCTTTTACATAGAGCGCTGTATGTTGTGCGGGGGCATTTGGTGCGATAACGGCGAGTGGGACATTCTCGAAAGTCTGGGATTCCACACCGAGATTGACAAGATGTTTTCTGCGAATTGGCAAGCTAAGGCCCGCGTGCAAGAACTCGCATCTCGGGAACGTCAAGTGCTGACTGAGAAGCTGGGGCCGGATATCGCCGGATATGTGTTGGAACTCGCGGAAGTTTTAGCAGACCATCCTCACGCAGATTGTGCCGCTACTTACATACTGCGGAGAGCTGAGTTGAAGCGAAGGGAGATTTAGTCAGTTATTAGTTGTCAGTTGTCAGTTGTCAGTTGTTAGTTGTCAGTTGTCAGTTGTCAGTTATCAGTTGCTCGGTGAATGATGTACTAATAAAAGCTTTGTTTGTAGCTATTTTTATTTGTATTTACAAACAGCAGAGCAGTCTCTTGCCCATAACTAATAACTCTGAAACACTAAGAAGTAACAACTAACAGCCAGTATATTGACCATTAAATAACAAATAACAACTGACCACTGACCACTGACTACTGACCGAAAGCATCCAGGATACAAGCCCCCGAATTTATCTCGCGCAAGTTAATGCTTTAATTCTTTAATCTAAAATCCAAAATCTAAAATCTAAAATCGATTGACTAAGGACTAATGACTAATGACTAATGACTCTTCTCTATTTTCCGTTGACAATCTGCGAGTAGCTTATCCTCAGCGGCGGGGCCAATCCGGTTGGGCAGTAGACGGGGTTTCCCTGACGCTGAAACCGGGGGAAAAGCTCGGATTAGTTGGGGAGTCTGGGTGCGGTAAGTCAACTTTGGGAAGGGCGGCGATGCGGTTGCTGCCGGATTCAACGCTGATTGAGGGGCGAGTTAGTTTTGCTGGAGAGTCGGTGTTTGATATGAATCCTTCGCGGCTGAGACGGTTTCGGGGCGAAGCTGTAGCATTGATTTTTCAAGATCCGATGACTCGTCTCGATCCTTTGATGACTGTAGGAGAACATTGCATCGAGACTTTGCAAGCTCACCGACCGAATTTGGATCGCAAGCAAGCTAAGAAACGGGCGATCGAAACTCTGGAAGCTGTGAAAATTCCCGCGTCTCGTTGGTCGCAATTTCCCCACGAATTTAGTGGCGGAATGCGGCAAAGAGTAGCAATTGCTTTGGCTCTTTTGCTCGATCCCAAATTAATTGTGGCGGACGAACCGACTACAAGTTTGGACGTAACTGTAGCTGCTCAGATTTTGCAGGAATTAACCCGACTTTGTGAGGAACGGGGAACGGCTATTTTGTTGATTTCTCACGATTTGGCGATGGTGGCTGAGTATTGCGATCGCATTGCGGTGATGTACGGCGGTAAAGTCGTAGAAACAGGGCCGGTGCAAAACGTTTTTGAAAAGCCGCAGCACGAATATACTCGATCGCTCCTCAAAGCAGCTTTGCACATTCAAGCCGATTCTGACAAAGGGTTAGCATTCGAGGAAATCAGGACTGAAGCGGTTACTGCAAACTCAACAAATGCGCCTCTTTTGACCGTAACCAATTTGCAGCAACACTACAGTTTAGAAAGCAATTTATTAGATCAGTTGTTTTCCAGGAATCGCCAGGTAATAAAAGCCGTAGACGGCGTTAGTTTAGAGCTACAACGGGGAGAAATCCTAGGGCTCGTGGGGGAGTCCGGCTGCGGGAAAAGTACCTTGTCACGCACGATTTTGCAGCTAATTACCGCGACTGGTGGCAAAGTGGAATTTCAAGGAATAGATATAACTGCCCTGAACCGCGATGCTGTGAGGAAGCACCGCCGCGAAATGCAAATGATCTTTCAAGACCCCCACGCTTGCCTGAATCCGATGATGACTGTCGGGCAAAGTATTGCTGACCCTTTGTTTATTCACAAATTAGCTAATGGCAGCGAAGCGAAAAAACAAGTAATCCAAATGTTAGAGCGGGTGGGTTTAAGTCCTGGGGAGGATTTCTTTCGTCGCTATCCGGGGGAATTGTCAGGAGGACAACAGCAGCGAGTTTCGATCGCCCGCGCTTTGATTACTCGGCCGCAACTGATAATTTGCGACGAACCTGTGAGTATGCTGGATGCCAGCGTGCAGACTCAAGTTTTAGAGCTGATGTTGGAGTTGAAGCAGGAATTTAATTTGACTTATCTGTTTATTACGCACGATTTGTGGGTGGCGAGATTTTTTTGCGATCGTATTGCGGTAATGAATGCTGGAAAAATTGTTGAAATCGGTAAGACTAGGGATATTTTTACTAATCCGCAGCACCCTTATACTCAGCAATTATTGCAGGCAGCTCCTTTACTGGCTCGAACTCAATAGAAAGGTCTAAAATTGGGGCGAACAGATACTAAAATTGGGGCGAACAGATATCAGCCACTAAAATCACTCACCGGCTTCTAGATGGATTTCGGAAATTTCGGGTTAAATTGGTTAAAGTTAAGGGATACTTTTCAAATCCTTCCACCGACACCAAGCACGATATGGCAGAATCTGACCTAGGCAGTTTTGCGGTGGCACCCGAAGCCTCATTCGCGATCGCAGAAGATGAAGACACCGAGATCGATCGTCCGACGGTAACTCGATCGTCAGCATACAACAACTGGTCTGCCGACGATCCAGTGGGAGCTTTGTTCAAGGAAATGGCTCGGTATCCTCTACTGACAGCAGCCGAAGAGGTGGAGTTGGCGCGCCGCGTTCAAGAATTGGTAGCCCTGGAGAAACTAGAACAGCGTTTGCAGCAGGAATTGGACAGAGTGCCGACAAAAGCTGAAATCGCTGCGGCTTTGGGGATAAGCGAAACTCAACTGCAACAGCTTCGCCACCAGTGTCAGTCGGCGAAACGGAAAATGATCAGCTCGAATTTGCGCTTGGTGGTTTCGATTGCCAAACGCTATCTTAATCGGGGCGTGCCTTTTCTCGATTTAATTCAGGAAGGAGCTTTGGGTTTAAATCGGGCAGCCGAAAAGTTCGATCCAGAGAAGGGTTACAAGTTTTCTACCTATGCCTATTGGTGGATTCGCCAAGGAATTACCCGGACAATTGCCAATCAAGGGCGGACGATTCGCTTGCCTGTTCACGTTGTCGAACAGTTAAATAAACTCAAAAAAGTTTATCGAGATTTGAAGCGTTCTCTTCAACGCAATCCAACTGAAACTGAACTTGCGAGAGAAATGCAAGTTACTTGCGAACAGCTTCGCTACCTCCAGCAAGTACGTCGGCAATCTTTGTCTCTCAACCACCGCATCGGCTCAGAAGAAAGTTCGGAACTTTTGGATGTTCTCGAAGATAACGCGACGCAATCTCCCGAAGCTCAGATGAATGAGATGATGATGCGCCAAGATATTTTGGAGGTGTTGGACAGTATTTTGACTGAGCGGGAAAAAGAGATTGTTGCTATGCGTTACGGTTTGCTGACCGGCGAACCTTACACTTTAGAAGAGGTCAGCAGTTTGTTCAATTTGTCCCGCGAACGAGTCCGTCAAATTCAAAATAAGGCAATGCGAAAGCTGCGTCGCCCTCAAGTGACGGAACGATTGAAGGGCTGGTTGAAATAAGCCAAAAACATTGAGTTGGCATTTTGAAAAATCTTAAAATTATTGTGGGGTGGCACTCCGAGGCCACCGTAAATATGCTGGTTTAATGTGGAAAAAATTAATTAAAAATTACCAATTAAAAATGTCTTGATGTGGTATTTTTAATTGTTGATTGTCGCGTACTACTTACTTATTTATGTCTTCTGAGGTAATTTTGCGTCCAGCTACCCGCGCCGACGTGCCGGTGCTGTTTGATTTGATTAAAGCTTTAGCTGAGTACGAAAAATTATCTCATGCCGTTACTGGCAATGCCGTTGATTTGGAGCATCATTTGTTTGGCGATCGACCTTTTGTTGAAGCGATTTTAGCCGAGTGCGAAGGTCAAGTTGTGGGCTGGGCGCTATTTTTTTACAATTATTCTACTTTTTTGACTCAGCCGGGAATTTATTTGGAAGATTTGTTTGTGGTGCCTGAGTTTCGAGGGCGGGGAATTGGCAAGTCTTTGATAGTTTATTTAGCGCAGTTGGCAGTAGAAAGGGGCTGCGGGCGTTTGGAATGGAGCGTTTTGGATTGGAATGAATTGGCGATCGGATTTTACAAGGGTATCGGTGCTGATGTGATGCCCGACTGGCGGATTTGCCGGCTTGCGGGCGAGTCTTTGGCAAATTTGGCATCGAAGTAATTAAGGCGTGTGGAACAGGCATCTTGCCTGTGTGTGGAACAGGCATCTTGCCTGTGTGTGGAACAGGCATCTTGCCTGTGTGTGGAACAGCCATCTTGCCTGTGTGTGGAACAGGCATCTTGCCTGTGTGTGGAACAGGCATCTTGCCTGTGTATGGAACAGGCATCTTGCCTGTGTATGGAACAGGCATCTTGCCTGTGTATGGAAAAGGCATCTTGCCTGTGTATGGAACAGGCATCTTGCCTGTATGTGGCACAGGCATCTTGCCTGTATGTGGCACAGGCATCTTGCCTGTGTGTGGAACAGGCATCTTGCCTGCGTGTGGAACAGGCATCTTGCCTGTGTGTGGAACAAGCATCTTGCCTGTTGTGTGTGGAACAGGCATCTTGCCTGTTGTGTGTGGAACAGGCATCTTGCCTGTTGTGTGTGGAACAGGCATCTTGCCTGTTAACCTAAAATGCCGCACTAGGGTTAATTAATACCTACCTACTTAATTGACAAAAATATAGGAAAATTTAGATAAGAGTTAAGTTAATTGGGAGAGTAGATCGTGATTATTTGGGTAAACGAGCAAATCGATCCGTCGGGTATTCTTTATTCTTGCATTGCTTGTTGCGATGAGACTCAAGCGAAGGATTGCCACGAATCTTTTGAGAAGAATTTGACGGCCGAGCAAAAACAGCAGGGCTGGGTTGCTACCTTGCGGACTGTTAGTTCTTGGGATGAGGTGCCTGTTAATGCTTTGAAATTGAATTAATGAGTGCAAGTCATCAGCAGCTTTAGTCTCACCCTGTTTCCGTTCGATCGAAGCGGCTGGAAAACGTTGCACGTCTGTTCGTCCAAGGCAAGATAACTCGATCGCACATTGGTCAAATTAACAGAGGTTTTGTGAATCTGAAGGCAAAAAGCTGCAAGCATTTGGGGCAGCCAGTCTGAGGATTGTGCCGTGGAAGGTGCGGGAATTTGGGCGAAAATTTTCGGGCCAGCAGTGCTGCGAACACGCTAGGACGAAAAAGCGTGCAAGTGCGATCCCCTTCGAGGGCTCCGCTAACGACAATTCGCATTTCTTAAACGGATTTTAGCATTACTATTAATAGATAGAGGCATTTCCAATTGTCTAGTTAAATTTTTATGATTGAAACCTTATTTCACGCTTATACCCCTCTAGTTATCTGGACGGGCTTGGGACTGCTGCTGTTTCGGTACATCCCAGTTGATTTTCCCAAGCTGCTGAGCCACTTTCTTTTCTGGATTGGGATACCGCTGCAAATTCTAGTTTTAGCCCGTCAGAGCGATTTTTCGGGTGCTGTGGGATTCACGCCGGCGATCGCCATATTCGTGTTATTTCTGAGTACGAGTTGTGCTTGGCTGACTTGGGTATTATTGCGTAGGCTGAGTGCGGCCCACATCCAAAAGCCCTATTTTCAGGGCAAAAATTCTCTGGTTAATTTATTCTTATTAAATTTTAATTCCCTGAAGCGATCGAGCCAAGGCAGTTTTCTCCTAGCTGCGATGTTAGGGAATACGGGCTTTGTGGGATTAGCAATCACCCCGTCTATCATCAGCACCGATAACAACAACTGGGCTGTCTTGTACAGCGTCACTAACAACGTTATTGGAACTTATTGTTTCGGTGTATTTATTGCTAGCTATTTCGGGAACTCCGAGCAAAAAAAACACTGGTGGACTCAGATCCGGGACGTGCTGACAGTTCCCGCCCTGTGGGCTTTTTTAATTGGTTTTTATACTAGAAACATCCCCCTGCCCGAAACAGTGGAATCGGGATTGCAGACTGCTGTTTGGGTGGTAATTGCCAGTGCTTTGGTGCTGGTTGGCATCCGGCTGAGGTCTATTAAGAAATGGGAAAGTTTTGAACTGGCGTTAATCCCGTCACTGTTAAAAGTGGTAATTGTGCCGGTGCTAATCGGATTGGGTGCTAGTTATTTCGGATTGAGCGGCGATCCGAGGTTCGTGTTGGTGTTGATGTCGGGAACGCCCACAGCTCTTTCGGTGCTGATTTTAGCAGAAGTCTACGAGCTCGATCGCGATTTGTTAGCTAGTAGCATCGCCATCACTTCTGTCGGTTTGCTGTTGATGCTTCCGCTGTGGTTAGCTGGGTTTAGTTGAAGTTGGGCGATCGCGTGGGAGTTAGAAACCGGGTTTCTTCACTAAATCGGGCGTGAGAATTCCAAGACGATCGCAGAAACCCGGTTTCTTGGATTTTGGGGCGCGTGGGAGTTAGAAACCGGGTTTCTTCTCAAAATCTCGGTAAGGATGCGTAAATTATCGCAGAAACCCGGTTTCTTGGAGTCTGTGGGGAGTCAGAAACCGGGTTTCTTTTCAAAATCTCGGTAAAGATGCGTAATTATCGCAGAAACCCGGTTTCTTGGATTTTGGATCGTGTTACTAAAACAGGAAACAAACCAAAAACTAATGATTGTTGCAAGGTTTTTGATAATTATTATAATATAGAAATAACTTCGAGGATGTTATGGCATGACAAGCATATCCGACGAACAAACAGCTATCATCCGTACAGAAAGAGGACTGTCGATCGCAGGTACGCGCATCACCATCTACGACATCATGGACTATGTGACGGCTCAATATCCGCCTAAGTTTATCAAGGGATTGTTTGACCTTACAGAGGAACAAATTAACGCAGCTTTAGCTTATATTGAGGCAAATCGCGCTGATGTTGAAGCTGAGTATCAAATGGTGCTTAAGGAAGCTGAAGAATTGCGGCTGTATTATGAAGAAAAAAATCGCGATCTCATTGCCAGAATAGCCGCCATGCCACCAAAACCAGGAACCGAAGCTGCTTGGGAAAAACTTCGAGCGACTAAGGCCAAACTTGATGCTAAAGCATAATTTTTTTGATCGATCGTAATCTCAACGGACAGGCCATAATTTTGTTTGGCTCTATTGCTAATCAAGGTTGGCTTGATATCATCCCAATTCGTTTTGTCACCTTAAAGGAGATTGCTTTAATATGTTAACTAAATACATCCAAGCTGCTATGAAGCAAGCTAAGTATGAAATTTTCCCTGATGATGGGACTTTCTACGGAGAAATTCCTATCTGTGAGGGAGTCTATGCAAATGCTGTAAGTCTCGAAGCTTGTCGAGAAGAATTGCAAGAGGTATTGGAAGACTGGATTTTACTTAGTCTCACCCTGAAACTTCCTTTACCTGTCCTTGATAATATCGACCTTACAGTTACCAAGGAAGTTGCCTGATGCCTCCTTTAAAACCCGTCAAACGTCGAGACTTAATTTATTATCTGAAACAACTGGGATTTGACGGCCCCTATTCGGGAAAAAGGCATCAGTTCATGTTGAAAGATAACCTTCGCATTACCATCCCCAATCCTCATCAAGGTGATATCAGTGCCAACTTTTTAGCTAAGATTTTGCGACAGGCTAAAGTTGATATTAGTGATTGGGAGAACCTCTAAACTTGAGAGGGTTTTGTCAATTATATTAAATAAAACGATCGCGCTTCTTCTGCTACTGGAGATGGTAGGGGAGGGGCGAGCGCAATTTGATTACCAACAAAAGTAAGGTGTGTCACCTGCGATAATCGATCGTTTTGGTGAAAAATGGCAAGGTGACGCACCCTACTACTAAAAGACCTATTCTAAAGATGTCTTTGTTTTACTTCTTGACAAAAGCATAAAAACTCGTTAGGATAACTTTTTAGGTAAAAGTTTTATTTAAACCAACAAGGTACAAGAAAAACTCACCCAAAAGTTGGTGTTTTGGCATTTTACAAAAAAAGGAAACAACGACAATGACTATTATCCAAGACGGTGAGTTCAAAGGCGCTATTGTTGGAACCAACGGCAATGACGCAATTCAATAATCTGGAATCATTTTTGGTGTCCAAGGTAACGATACCCTTTCTGGCAATGGTGGTAACGATACCATTTACGCTGGCAAAGATAACGATATCTTGTATGGTGGTGGTGGAGATGATTTTCTCCGCGGCGATCAAGGTAACGATACAATTTACGGCGGTGAAGGTAACGATACCATCTACGGTGGCAAAGGTGACGATTTCATATTTGGTGGTGAAGGTATCAACATTCTTTACGGGAGTAATGGCAGCGATACTTTCAATGTCAAAGCAGGAGATCAACTTCCAGACTACAATCCTGCAGAAGGAGATGTTTTAATCGGTAACTTTTCTGTCGAAAACGGAGTTCTTCAAGCTATAACTACTCCAACTCCCACACCAAGCCCAACGCCTACTCCTACACCCGCTCCGGCTCCGACTCCCACCCCTACCCCTGTGATTCCAAGACAAGATAGCGTTGCTGCTTATTCTAATGGCAGTGAAGTAATAGGAGTAGGTCGCACAGCCCCTCGTAATTCCGAGCTTGCTTCAGAATCTGGATCTGATACTTTGACTGGCTCCGGTAGCAGTATACTTGTAGGCATTGCTGGAGATCCAGATTCATTTGCTGCCAACTTAAACTCGCGGTTAATAGGAGATGCCATCAAAAACTTTGGAACAGAAGATGAAATCCTTCTTCCTAATGTTCTCCAAGGTAAAATCCGAATTGTTTTTTCAACACGTGAGAAGGGATTTATTGTCCAAGGAAACCAAAAAAATTACTTGTTGGTTTCTAACAGTCAAAACAATTTAACTGCAACAACAATAGAACAAGCGATTAAATACATATAGCATCGCATTTCTTTCGTCATCTACTAAATGTGAAAACTCATCTTGTCTCTATTTTAGAAATAAATAGGAGCTAAAATGAAAAAACTCCCTATAGAAATCAATTTATAATTAAAAGCTTGTTTGAATGCCAGCAGTTGTTGTGTTTGGTTTTCTTAAGGGGGCTTTATTGTGTCTTGTAACTTCACCTGCATCAATCAGTTTATATAGTAGCACTTCTCAACTTCTACATCGATCGCATAAAAGCATTAACCGCATCATATTGATCCGCCATCCGCGAATAAAACTCGATCGATCGCAAATCCAACTCCGGCAAAAGTTCGCTCTTACTCACCAACTCATATCCCATTGGACGCAAGCAATAAACCGAAATTACCCCATCCTCCCAAAACCAAACCTCTTGCACACCCACCCGACGATAGATTTCCAGCGTATCAATTCCACCACTCGTCACTGTTATTTCGATCGCCAAATCTGGAACCGACTTGCGCGTACCCAAACAATAAGACTCATCTGGTTCCTTCCGTGCACCTAACTCCTTCATCCCGATAGTTGTACTGCCGCGCCCGTAGAAACGAATGTTCTTCGTCCGCATATAAATCTCTAAAAGCTGATCTAAAGTGTTTCTAGATTCTTCATGTTCCTCAGAAAAAGGAGCCATAATTTCTAAACACCCATCCAAATAAGTTAAGCGCGCCCCAGTTGCCGCCAAATCAGCATCCAACTTTTCCAGAGTCTCCCATGTCACGTTTGAGAGGAAAGCCGCAACTGTACCCAATCCTGCTTTAGAAATTGCGACAACCATCTGAGTTACCTTTTACGATCGCTTTTTTATATTAGCGAATATTAGCTAAAGTTTCAAATCTGATTGCTCTAAAATTTCGCAGTACAATGAACAATAACTGCACGGAAAAGACGATGAACGAGACAATAACTGCTACAGGTCTGCCTCCTGCATTCCCCGACCATACCCAATTGCCAGACGAAGACGGTACATTTGTGAAAAATTTTCAGGAGCATCCCCAGAGCATCATTCTGACAGATTCGATCGGGCCGGTTGTAGAGCGACTGCATCCAGACGGACAATATGCGATCGGGCAAGATTGCGGGATTTACTGGCGAGAAACTGACCCGCCAGAGCGAGGTGCAGAAGCACCGGATTGGTTTTACGTGCCGAATGTACCCGCAACACTCGATGGTTTTCGCCGTTCTTATGTACTTTGGCGGGAACACATGGCTCCGTTCATCACAAATTTGGGTAGAAACCCCGTCCTTTTAGGACGGCTTTATATTAGAATGTAATTGGTCAACGACCCACCCGAGACGATGGATCAAACAGCCTATACGAGCGAAGTTCAGCCCGAGGTGCTGGCGGCGAAGCAAAATCGGTAGACCGGTTCAAGAGGATAGGGCAATGGAAGTCTAACCCTAGAATCAAACCTACGAAGAATTCCGTTTGGTATTCGACACGTAAAAACCGCAGGGCTTGCGGGGTTAGTCTGTGGAGCGAACATAAGACCAAAACTCTTTGAGGGTGGAGGCAGTTGCGAAGAAGCAGAAACTTAAGTCGCGAGGCTTAAGAATCACCGTACCTTCAGGTCGGTGAGTATGTCAATGCTTTAGAATTTGCTAGCGGTAATGGAGAGGAAGAGCGCGATTCCCTTCGGGATAGCTTCGCTTCACGTACTCCGCTTTCTGTGGCGGCCGACGGTACAACAACTAAACCCGGTAAGTTTTGGGTGTACGAGAGAATTATCCGCATCCCTTACTACGGTATTTATGAAATGAGAACTGGCAATTTAGAAGTCTATCACCTGATAGATTTTGGGTATCGAAGGATGGAGCCAAACGAACGCGGTCACTATCCGATTCCTGTACTAGATGTAGAATTGGGACTGTGGCAGGGAAGCTATCAAAATCAAGAACTGCTTTGGCTGCGGTGGTGGGATTCGCAGGGGAATTTGCTGTTAACTGGCTCCGAACAAGTTGAAATTGAGCGGGCTCGAACCGAGAAAGAACGAGAAAGAGCCGAACAAGCAGAGCGAAAAGTTACCCAGTTAGCGGAGCGACTGCGAGCAATGGGAATCGATCCCGATGCTGAGGATTGATATCAAAGTCCCAAAACTATCTCTGTAGCGCGAGCATCCCGCACCTAATCTTTTATAATCACAAAAAACAAAGCTGATGGAAACTAAACCACCTCTACCGCCCTTTACGTTGGAAACGGCTAAAGCCAAAGTTCAAGCTGCTGAAGATGCCTGGAATACCCGCGATCCAGAACGAGTAGCCTTAGCTTATACGGAAGATTCTCAGTGGCGAAACCGTGCCGAATTCTTCAGCGGACGGGAACAAATCAAGGCTTTTTTAAGACGAAAATGGGGAAAGGAACTAGATTACCGTTTAAAGAAAGAACTGTGGAGTTTTACAGAAAATCGGATTTCTGTTCGATTTGAGTATGAGTGGCACGATGATTCTGGCTACTGGTATCGCGCCTATGGTAATGAACAGTGGGAATTTGCAGAAAATGGGTTAATGCGAAGACGTGAAGCTAGTATTAATGATGTTCCGATTCAAGAATCTGAACGGAAGTTTCGATAAGATTTATCTGTGAGTTGTTAGAGGCATTAATAAGGGGGGACTTGCGGGCGGTGAATTTGACTTTTGCAAGAACTCTAGAGAAGTTTATAGAGCATCTGCGATCGTGTAGAATCTTAAAAAACAATTTTAATGGAGTTTTGTTGCAAATGAAAATTTTGGCGATCGAAACACTAATTGTTAGTTCTCTCCTTCTGTCAAACTCATCATTGTCATCTGCTCAAAGTAATCCACAAGGGTCTACAATTCTACCCACAGGAGCTTACTACGCTCAAGGAACAATGTTCAATAACTCCCGTAGAGAGATTGCACATCAAAACAATAGAATCTGCATCAAGATCGTTGATGGCCCTGCAAATCCCTACAAAGGAGTCGAATCTATCACAATTAGCAGCGTGTCTGTTGAAAATGGGAAATACTATATTGATGCAACTGGCACAGAGCTAGTATTAAAAAACAATGGAAAAGCATTCTCTGGCGACATTCGCGGTACATGGGAGTATAGAGGTATCTCGCCCGATCGAAGGAGTCAACCCATACAAGCTCAAAAAATGGCCGAGTGTGTAGCGGCTCAAGGACGATATGTGGAGAAGATGGAAGGAATATCAATTCCAGGAATCGATTTTCCCAAGCATTAACCACGATCGAGATGGGTGGGGGCGCAACCAAAAAGTCATCTGTGGGATGCAGTAATGGGTAATCGGAGTAAGGTGCGCGGCGCGCACCTTATACCAATTTTTTATGAGGTTGCATAGAATCCGATCCCCCCTAGCCAAGAGGGCGGGCACGGGGAGTAGGGGTCGCACCGCCCCTACTAAGGGGGGGACAAGATTCTTCTCAAAGTCAACCCCTACTCCCCAACAATCAGGGGGAGTAGGGGGTATGCGAGGGGGGATCGAGATATGTGCAACTTCACATTAAATTGGTATTACATCATTAGGTTATTCGTCCCAGACTGTATCCTCAATCGGTAAGCAAACTCGGAGAAGTCAGCACAAAGACATCCCTGGTTCCCACTCCTTCAGATTCCGGTTTAATCGGCGTAGTAAAGTGGAAAAACTCGTGGTCGTTAACTAACAGCAATTCTCCCGGATGCAGAATTTTATTAAAAACAGGCTTCTCTCTTTTAGCCAAGTACAAATGCGTTTCCCCGCCGACAATATTAGTTCTGTCCACCGAGAAAATCCCGATAAAGTCAGTACCGTCTTGGTGGATGCCTTCCGGTGCGGGGTTGCCGAAATTGTTTGGCGAACAAGTCGTCCTGATTTGATGGATGCCGATTTCAGCTTCCGGGTGAATTTTGCAGGAATCGAAAAAAGCAAAAATCATCTGTTTGAAATTATCGAGGGCGATTAGTCGATCGTCCAATTCGGCAAATTCCCGCCTGATATCACCCACTAGCGGATTGTATGTTTTGCTTTGAAACAAATAGCCGTGAGGTAACTTAACTAACTCATTTCCGTTGACTGCAAACCGCGATAATCTTCTCGAACGATACTTACCTTTCACATACGGATCGACAGGCATATCGTCAAAAAATTCCTTGAAACCTTCTAGCTTGATCGAGTTTACTTTTTTGAAAGTAAACATGAAAGCATAATCCAAATGAATGGATTCTAATACGGTTTTCATAGATTTTACTCCCTGAAGCCTTGCTCCCCTCCCTAATTTAGCCTGGAGGAGGTGTATGCTTCTACTCTAGCGCAGGTTTTTTGTATGTGTCGTAAAAGACACTACAAAAATTGCAAAGATATCGTAAAGCTTGCAAGATGAATCCGGGGCTGGTTCTTCTTTTAATCCAAAATCCCAAATCTAAAATCTAAAATCTAAAATCTAAAATCGATTGACTCCTTTCACCAGCGACTGACAGGCCCGCAGGAAAACGGCAACATCGACCCCAAGTGCGACGTACTGAACGCCAGCATCAATCCACTGCTGGGCGATTTCGGGGTTTTCGGCAAAAGTACCTGCGGCTTTGCCTGCTTTGCGGATGGTTTGCACTGCCTCCTGCATCATGTCGATGACGCGGGGATCGCGGACTTGGCCGGGAATGCCGATCGACTGCGACAGATCGTAAGGCCCCAGAAAAATCACGTCAACCTCTGGCACAGTAACAATTTCCGCCAGGTTGTCGATGCCAGCTTTGCCTTCGACATGAATCACAACTAAGGATTCTTCGTTGAGTTTGTCGGTGATATTTGTACCTGCGGCGGTGTAAAGTCCCGCCCGCGTAGCGAAGGAAAGGCCTCGCGTGCCCAGAGGACTGTATTTAGCGCTTTTGACAGCGGTTTCGGCATCGATTTTGCTTTCAATTTGAGGTACTTGAACGCCTGCACTGCCGATGTCGAGAGCTCGTTGAATTTGCGGCCCGTCGTTTTTGCGGACGCGAATAATCGGTGCAATTCCAGTGCAGTCGGCGGCGCGACACAAATCTTCAGCAGCAAGCGGGTTCAGGGGCCCGTGTTCCATATCGATAACCGCAAAGTCGAATCCAGCGTGACCGCATATTTCTATGAATGCGGGATAAGCGCAGTTCATAAATAAACCGAGGACTGTTTCGCCTTGTTTAATTTTTTGTTTCAGTTGGTTTTGACGCATGGGTAATCCCGGAAAATTGAGTTTTTTTTAGCGCAGATGAAGCCAGATTGCTTTTAATAATACAGCTAAAATATTGTCGTAATGAATTACTTTAGGTTAACAGAATAGACAAAAATTTTGTAGCTGCTTTTGCTTCTCTCTTAAAGGGAATCAAGCACAAAAGCCAGCCAACAATAAACATTCCTAAGATTGGTAAAAATATGGCTCCCACGGATGGTTCTACTAACCAAGCAAATAAAGCAAACATTCCAATACTGCCAGTTGTCCACAGCCAAAGAATCAGAAGTCCTATAACTGTTTTATGTAAACTCATCCTAATTTTGATGGAACAACCGAATTGTTGAGTATGTATATCTCCTTGTATAATTGGGAACAATAAATGTCTCCCGATGATGATGCGATTGATTTTGAAGGTTTTGCCAGAAATCGTTCCTTCATAGGGTTTCGCAGGTGGCGGGCCAAAGGGTATAATTATTCTAAAAACTTTTGGAGGAGTAACAACTTCGTCCAATCTGCGTAAAACTTCCGAATAAGTCAAACTGGTGGTAATTGTTAAACTCTCAAAAGGAATAAATAACCTAAAAAATTTGACTATTTTGAGCATAATGTTCATCCGGCTGTTCAATAGTTGTTGCTGGTATTAATGCCTCTTCTCTAAAAAAGTTTTCCCTGACAACACCGCGAAATACCAGTATACTGCAAAATAAACATTTAGATGGGATGAGTGTTTTTCGCGCTATGTCAAAATTAATTCCACAATCTCCGATGAAACTTCGACAGGATCTATTTTGGCTCAAAGGTCGATCGATCCTTAGCCTCACCCTCGGCATAATGTCCGCGATTGGGAACATTTCGCCAGTATTTGCCGCACCGGGTCGCAATCCAGACAATGCAGAAACTTGCGACATTCTAGTAGCAGGCGGCGGGCTTGCAGGCGCTGCTACCGCTTACGAAGGTTTGCTGGCGGGGCGCACAGTTTGCCTCACTGAAATTACTGACTGGGTAGGCGGTCAAATTTCTTCCCAGGGAACTTCCGCACTCGATGAAAGAGAGACTCAGCGATCGCTCTTATTTTACCCCCGTGGCTACCTAGAATTGCGGCGGCGGATTAAGGAACATTACGGCCGGCTAAATCCCGGAGGCTGTTGGGTTAGCTATTCGTGTTTCATGCCCTACGACGGTCACAAAATTCTATTTAACATCTTGCAGGATGCCGCTAGAAAAGGCAAAGGCACGCTGAAATGGTTTCCCAATACAGTTATTAAAGAACTAGCAATTACTCCTGCTGTGGCGGGGAATGCGGTTGGTGGTCAACAAATTAAAAGTGCGATCGCCATTCAACACAAACCCGCCGCCAACACCCCGCCAATCAACACCGAAACTCTTTCTCAGACTATCGAAGATGCCTATCGCTACGAAAATTCTCCGCGATTTAACAAAACTATTATTCAGTTTATTCCTAAAGCATCTGGAACCCCCTCTAACCCCAGAAGCGGAGGGAATTCCACAAGTTCCCCCCCTTCTGGCAGTAGGGGGGGTGCTGATTGGTACGTTGTAGATGCCACCGAAACAGGTGAATTGATCGGACTTGCCGATGTTCCCTACCGCCTCGGAATTGACCCGCGTTCCCCTCTCGAACCTTCCTCCGCCAGCCCCACCGGCGACGCTTACTGCACTCAAGGTTTTACCTACACCTTTGCGATGGAGGCAACGAAGGAACCGCAGCAGCATCAAGTGCCGTCTTTTTATCAACAATACGCTCCTTACTACAGTTACGAATTGCAGAGATTGGCGAGCTTTCCCTTAGTTTTCAGCTACCGCCAAATCAGGAGCATGAGACCCGATCAAAAGCGACCTTCCGACCCGAAGCAATACCCGATTTATCCGGGGGATATTTCGATGCAAAACTGGACTTGGGGCAATGACTATCGTCCCGGCAATTCTCAAGATAATTTAATTTACACTCGCGAGCAGTTGCAAGAGTCCGGTCAACTGCAACCGGGGGGATGGATGGGCGGTTTGCGAACGGAAACTTTGCGAAGAGGAGAGGAAAATGCCAAAGGATTTTTCTACTGGCTGGTAACAGGAACTACTGACTCGCAGCTAGGAGATGGAGTGAAAAAGCCTAATCCAAACAATCGTTTTTTGAGCGGTTTGAATTCGCCGATGGGGACGGTGCACGGACTTTCTAAATATCCTTATATGCGGGAGGGCAGGCGTATTATTGGGCGGCCGAGTTTCAATCAGCCTCAAGGTTTTACGGTGTGGGAAATTGATATGTCTCGCACTGACTTTACGGCTGATTTTTATCGCGAGAATTTGTCGGAGGAAGAGTATCGGAAGTTGTGGTTGGCTGTGGGTGGTTTGAATGCGCCGGCTTTGGCTGTGGGAAGTCAATCTGTTGAGGATACAAAATCGCGATCGCGCGCTACGATTTATCCTGATTCTGTGGGTATCGGTCATTATGCGATCGACTTTCACCCCTGCATGACTAACAGTCCGCCGGAAGCACCGGGAAATACCGAACGGGAAGGCACTCGCAAAGGTCAAGGGCAAGCTTATCCCTTCCAAATTCCGCTGCGGGCAATGATTCCTCAGAAAATTGACAATATGTTAGTGGCGGGTAAAAGTATTGCTGTTAGTCACACAGCAGCCGCTGCTTATCGAGTGCATTCTTTTGAATGGTCTGCAGGTGTGGCGGCGGGAGTTACGGCTGCTTTTTCCCTAGAAAAGGGGATTCTCCCTTATGAATTAGTGGACGAATTGCCGTCCCGCGAGCCAAACTTGGAAGTGTTGCAGTTGCGGTTGCAACAAAATGCTAATCCGATCGCCTTTCCGGGTACTTCTATTTTCAATAGTTCGTGGCAAAATTGGAAATAATCGCAGTTGGTAATCTGTAGGGCGGACATCCTGCCCCCCCTACAATAAAATTCACTCTTTGTGGAACAGGGTGGAACAGGCTTTCGGGCCTGTTCCTGACACCCCACAATTAACTCGTTACCAAGAAGAGCCTGCTAACCAGTAGAAAATAACCAGTCACAAAATAGCTGATAAACAGCAATTTGTCATCTATCTTTCAATAGAAGCAATCAGACACTGCTTTAGTTGGATAATATCAATAATCTCAAAAATTTTCCCCCCTTCCCCTTCAAACTCGTCAAAGGTAACGGTCATGTCAACTGCACAGATAACAAGCCCCACTTCCAATAATGGTTATGCCAAACAGTTACTCAGAACCTTAGTGGCCGTCAAAAAAGGGGACTTTTCAGTTCGGATGCCCATAGACCAGACCGGTCTAGCGGGGAAAATTGCTGACGAACTTAACGAAATTATCGAACTCAATGAGAGAATGGCGGCCGAACTCGATCGCATCGGCACAGTTGTCGGTAAAGAAGGCAAAATCGCCCAGCGGGCGACGATCGGCAGCGCCGAGGGGTCATGGGCAGCTAGCGTCAACTCTGTCAATACCCTAATTACAGATTTAGTGCAACCAACCTCTGAAACCGCCAGAGTAATTCGCGCCGTAGCAAAAGGAGATTTATCGCAAACCATCGCCCTAGAAATAGAAGACAGACCCCTCAAAGGAGAATTCCTCCAAACAGCGCAAATTGTTAACACAATGGTAGACCAGTTGAGCTCCTTTGCGTCGGAAGTAACGCGGGTAGCTAGGGAAGTGGGAACCGAAGGGAAATTAGGCGTGCAAGCTGAAGTTAAAGGAGTTGCCGGAACTTGGAAAGATTTAACGGATTCAGTTAACTCGATGGCGGGGAATTTAACAGCCCAAGTCCGTAACATTGCTGACGTGACAACCGCTGTGGCAAATGGCGATTTATCCAAAAAAATTACAGTAGATGTTAAAGGGGAAATTCTCGAACTGAAAAACACGATTAACATCATGGTGGATCAGTTGAGTTCCTTCGCATCGGAAGTAACCAGAGTTGCTAGGGAAGTAGGAACGGAAGGGAAATTAGGGGTGCAAGCTGAAGTGCGGGGAGTTGCCGGAACCTGGAAAGATTTAACGGATTCAGTTAACTCAATGGCCGGCAATCTTACCGCACAAGTACGGAACATTGCGGAAGTGACGACGGCTGTGGCAAATGGTGACTTATCTAAAAAAATTACAGTAGATGTTAAAGGTGAAATTCTGGAGTTAAAAAACACTATTAACATCATGGTGGATCAGTTAAATTCCTTCGCATCTGAAGTAACGCGGGTGGCGAGAGAAGTAGGTTCCGAAGGCAAACTTGGCGGTCAAGCAGAAGTTAAAGGAGTTGCCGGAACTTGGAAGGATTTAACGGATAGCGTTAACTTCATGGCAGGCAGTTTGACAGCACAAGTGCGGAACATCGCTGAAGTGACAACCGCTGTGGCAAAGGGCGATTTATCTAAGAAAATTACAGTAGATGTTAAAGGGGAAATTCTCGAACTCAAAAACACCGTCAACACGATGGTTGACCAGTTAAATTCCTTCGCATCTGAAGTAACCAGGGTGGCTAGGGAAGTGGGAACGGAAGGGAAATTAGGCGTACAAGCAGAAGTGCAGGAAGTTGCAGGAACTTGGAAAGATTTAACGGATTCAGTTAACTCAATGGCCGGCAATTTAACAGCACAAGTCCGCAACATTGCTGAGGTGACGACGGCTGTGGCTAACGGTGACTTATCTAAAAAAATTACGGTACAGGTTAAAGGCGAAATTTTAGAACTGAAAAACACCATTAACGTGATGGTGGATCAGCTTAATTCCTTCGCATCTGAAGTAACCAGGGTTGCTAGGGAAGTGGGTTCGGAAGGTAAACTCGGCGGTCAAGCCGATGTCCGAGGCGTAGCAGGAACTTGGAAGGATTTAACGGATTCAGTTAATTTTATGGCGGGTAGTTTGACAGAGCAAGTACGGAATATTGCTGCTGTTACGACGGCTGTGGCTAATGGCGACTTGTCGAAGAAAATTACTGTAGATGTTAAAGGTGAAATTCTGGAGTTAAAAAACACCGTCAACACGATGGTGGATCAATTAAATTCCTTCGCTTCGGAAGTAACCAGGGTTGCTAGGGAAGTGGGAACCGAAGGGAAATTAGGCGTGCAAGCTGAAGTTAAAGGAGTTGCCGGAACCTGGAAAGATTTAACGGATTCAGTTAACTCGATGGCGGGTAATCTTACCGCCCAAGTCCGTAACATTGCGGAAGTGACAACGGCTGTGGCAAATGGCGACTTGTCTAAGAAAATTACAGTAGATGTTAAAGGGGAAATTCTCGAACTGAAAAACACGATTAACATCATGGTGGATCAGTTGAGTTCCTTCGCATCTGAAGTAACCAGAGTTGCTAGGGAAGTGGGAACGGAAGGTAAATTAGGTGTGCAAGCTTATGTGCGGGGTGTAGGGGGAACTTGGAAAGATTTAACTGATAATGTTAACTTGATGGCGGGGAATTTGACGGCACAGGTGCGGAATATTGCGGAAGTGACGAAAGCGGTGGCAAATGGCGATTTGTCTAAGAAAATTACCGTTGATGTCAAAGGCGAAATTCTTGAACTGAAAGACACTATTAACGTGATGGTGGATCAGCTTAATTCCTTCGCTTCTGAGGTAACGCGGGTGGCGCGGGAGGTGGGAACTGAGGGTAAATTGGGCGGTCAAGCTGAGGTGAAAGGAGTTGCGGGAACGTGGAAGGATTTAACTGACAATGTAAACTCGATGGCGGGCAATTTGACCGCGCAAGTGCGGGGTATTGCTAAAGTTGTGACGGCGGTGGCGAATGGTGATTTGAAGCGAAAATTAATGCTGGAAGCTAAGGGAGAAATTGCGACTCTGGCAGATACGATTAACGAGATGATTGATACGCTGGCGACGTTTGCCGATCAAGTTACTACAGTGGCGCGGGAAGTGGGAATTGAAGGGAAATTGGGCGGTCAGGCGAAGGTTCCGGGTGCGGCGGGGACGTGGCGAGATTTGACGGATAATGTGAATGAATTGGCGGCGAATTTGACTACTCAACTGCGGGCGATCGCCGAAGTGGCAATTGCTGTTACCAGAGGCGATTTAACGAGGTCAATTTCCGTCGCCACTGAAGGAGAAGTTGCCATTGTTAAGGACAACATTAACCAGATGATTGCCAATCTCCGGGAGACGACGCAGAAGAATACTGAGCAAGATTGGCTGAAAACAAACCTCGCTAAGTTCACTCGAATGCTACAAGGTCAGCGGGATTTAGAAACTGTTTCTAAACTAATTCTCTCAGAATTGACGCCGCTGGTATCTGCTCAGCATGGCGTATTCTTTATGATGGAAGCTGTGGAACACGATCCGTTTCTCAAACTGTTAAGTACCTACGCATACCGCGAACGCAAACAGTTAGGAAACCGATTCCATTTAGGCGAAGGTTTGGTAGGACAGTGCGCCCTGGAAAAGGAACGAATCCTGTTGACTGAGGTGCCGGAAAACTACGTTAAAATTGGATCGGGACTGGGAGAATCTACGCCGTTGAATGTCGTGGTTTTACCCGTACTCTTTGAGGGACAAGTGACGGCAGTAATCGAGTTAGCTTCGTTCCGCCGATTCAGCGAAATACACTTGACATTTCTCGACCAACTTACAGAAAGTATTGCCATTGTCTTAAATACAATTGCGGCGAGTATGCGGACGGAAGAGTTGCTGAAACAGTCGCAGTCTTTGGCAGAAGAGTTGCAAACTCAGCAAAAGGAACTAACGGAAACTAACAAGCGTCTCGAACAACAAGCGCAGTCGCTCCGCGCATCTGAGGAACTGTTGAAGAGTCAGCAGGAAGAGTTGCAACAAACGAATGAAGAATTAGAAGAACAAGCTGAATTGCTAGCGCTGCAAAATAAGGAAGTTGAGCGGAAAAACCGAGATATCGAACAGGCGAGGGGGTTGTTGGAAGAAAGAGCGGAACAGTTGGCTCTAACTTCTAAGTATAAGTCGGAGTTTCTGGCAAATATGTCTCACGAGTTGCGAACTCCACTGAATTCGCTGTTGATTCTCGCTCGATTGCTTTCTGACAATACTGAAGGCAATTTGACTCTGAAGCAAGTTGAATACACGCGCACAATTTACTCGGCGGGAAATGATTTGCTGGGGCTGATTAATGACATCTTGGATCTCGCTAAGATTGAATCAGGCACGATGTCAGTGGAAATTGAGCAAGTGTTGTTTACGGACTTGCGAGATCATTTGGATCGAACTTTCCGCCAAATCGCCCAGGATAAGAAGTTGAGTTTTCAATTAGAGCTTGAGGCTGGGTTGCCAAAAGGTCTCTATACTGATGCTAAACGGCTGCAACAAGTTTTGAAGAATCTTCTCTCTAATGCGTTTAAGTTTACAGAACGGGGCGAGGTGAAATTGCGTGTCGAAGTAGCGCGGGCAGGGTGGAATTTAGAAATAGAAAGTTTAACGAGTTCCCCTACTGTTTTGGCTTTCTCAGTTAGCGATACGGGGATTGGGATTTCTGCTGAAAAACACAGGGTTATTTTTGAGGCTTTCCAACAAGCGGATGGTAGCACTAGCCGCAAATACGGGGGCACGGGTTTGGGTTTGTCAATTAGTAGAGAAATCGCTAATCTGTTAGGCGGAGAAATTAAATTGACAAGTCGCCCTGGTGAGGGTAGTAAGTTCACGCTTTATCTGCCGCAAACTTACCAAGAATCGCGAATAATGAAGGATACGGGATCGGGAAGGGGCAAGCAAACGGCTCAATTGCCGGCTGCTATTTCTTCCGCAGTTCCTGCGCCGAATTTCCACTTGCCGATCGCCCCTTATCCATCACCGATTATCGCTGATGACCGAGAAAATATTGAGAGTGACGATCGCGTGCTGTTGATTGTCGAGGATGATGTAAACTTCGCTCGGATTCTGTTGGATATGGCGCAGGAACAGGGTTTTAAAGGTTTGGTGGCTTTGCGGAGCGATATCGGTTTGGCGATGGCGCGAGAGTTCAAGCCAACTGCGATTATGCTGGATCTAAATTTGCCTGTGATGGATGGCTGGACAGTCCTCGATCGCTTGAAGCACGACCCAAGTACGCGCCACATTCCGGTTCACATTGTATCAGTTGAAGAAGGGCGGCAGCGCAGTTTGCAGTTAGGGGCGATCGCCTATTTGCAAAAACCTGTTAGCAGCGAAGCTTTGAGCAAAGCTTTGGCTGATATTAAGGGTTTTGTCGATCGGCGAGTCAAGAATCTGCTAGTCGTGGAAGACGACGAAACGCAGCGTCTGAGCATTGTGGATTTAATCGGCAATCACGATGTTTGTACAACGGCTGTGGGGAGTGGTGCAGAGGCGCTAGTAACTTTAAGATCGGGGCATTTTGACTGCGTTGTACTCGATTTGGGACTGCCAGATATGACTGGTTTTGAACTGATCGAGCAAATCAAGCAAGATGCAATTTTAAAAAGTCTGCCGATTATTATTTATACGGGCAAAGACTTGACGAAAGCCGAAGAAACTCAACTCAAGCGCATGGCGGAAACAATCATTGTTAAAGATGTGCGATCGCCGGAACGTTTGTTAGATGAAACAGCTTTGTTTTTGCACCGAGTCCAAGCAAATTTGCCGGAACCGAAGCGCCAAATGCTAGAGCAATTGTATCAAACCGATTCGACGCTCGCGGGCAAAACAGTCTTGATTGTTGACGACGATATGCGGAATATTTTTGCCCTCACGAGTATGCTGGAGCGCCATAAAATGAAAATTGAGTATGCTGAGAATGGCAGAGAGGGCATTGCTAAATTGCAAAATACGCCTGACATAAATATTGTGTTGATGGACGTGATGATGCCAGAGATGGACGGTTACGAAACAATGCAAGCCATTCGTAAAATGCCTCAATTTGCTTCCTTGCCAATGATTGCTCTTACTGCGAAAGCTATGAAGGGCGATCGGGAAAAATGTATCGAAGCTGGTGCGTCTGACTATATTACCAAACCTGTTGATACGGAACAGTTGCTCTCGCTGCTGCGTGTCTGGCTTTATCGATAATGAAGTCAGTTGTCAGTTGGCAGTTGACTGTTGGCAGTTGTCAGTTGGCAGTTGTCAGTTGGCAGTTGTCAGTTGGCAGTTGGCAGTTGGCAGTTGGCAGTTGGCAGTTGTCAGTTGGCAGTTGTCATTAGTCATTAGTCAACAGTCAACAGTCATTAGTCAACAGTCATTAGTCAGCAGTCAGCAGTTAACAGTGAACAGTCAACAGTCAACAGTGAACAGTGAACAGTGAACAGTCAACAGTCAACCGTCAACAGTGAACAGTCAACAGTGAACAGTCAACAGTTAACAGTCAACAGTTAACAGTCAACAGTCAACAGTGAACAGTCAACAGTGAACAGTCAACAATGCCCAATAACCAATTACCAATTACAAATGTCCGAAAGCCATGAACTTGAAACAATCGAAATTCAACTCTTACTAGAGGGAATGTTTCGCTATTACGGATTTGATTTTCGCAATTATGCTCTTGCCTCTCTCAAGCGCCGTATTTGGAACACTATTCGCTCGGAACGGCTCACCACTGTGTCTGCACTTCAGGAAAAGGTACTTCACAATCCTGCTTACCTAGACCGTTTACTGCTGGACATTTCTGTCAATGTAACGGCGATGTTTCGCGATCCCAGCTTTTACATTAGTTTCAGAAATAAAGTGGTGCCGCTGCTGCGTACTTATCCTTTTATTCGGATTTGGCACGCTGGATGTTCAACGGGAGAAGAAGTCTATTCTATGGCAATCTTGCTGCAAGAAGAAGGACTGTATGACCGTTGTCGGATTTACGCTACGGACATGAATGAATTAGTTTTGAAAACCGCAAAAACAGGGATATTCCGGCTGAAACAAATGCAAGAATATACGCAACTCTACCACCAAGCGGGGGGCACGAAAGCGTTTTCTGAGTATTACACTGCTGCCTATGAAAATGCGATTTTTCGGTCTTCACTTAAAGATAATATTGTCTTTGCTCACCACAACCTAGCAACGGATAATTCTTTTAATGAATTCAATGTTATTTTATGCCGTAATGTGATGATTTATTTCAATTCACACCTCCAAGAGCGGGTACACAAGCTTTTTTATGAGAGCCTGGGAATGTTTGGGGTTTTAGGACTAGGACATCAGGAGTCTCTGACTTTTACACCTTATGAAAAATACTATGAACCAATTGAAAGTAGTGATAAAATCTACCGAAGAGTTAAATAAAAAAAATTTTGAAATAGTGGTTGTTGGCACGTCTTTGGGAGGGCTAGAGGCTCTGACTGTGCTGCTGGCAAATCTGCCACCAACCTTTCCTTTGCCTGTAGTTATTGTCCAACACCGCCATAAGAGTTCTCAGAATAGGCTTACTTATTTTTTACAAAAGCAAAGCTCTCTCCAAATCACAGAGGCCCAAGACAAAGAGCCGATCGCACCGGGACGGGTTTACTTGGCTCCTGCTGACTATCACTTGCTAATAGAATCGCCCTCTGAGGAGGAGTTTAGCCTGCATGAAAACGACTTTACAGAATGGGGGGGCGTGGCAGTGGAGTCAACCCATAATTCAAAATCCCCAATCCCCAATGGCGGAGCTCCTA
Organism: Microcoleus sp. T2B6; assembly: GCF_036700475.1. Lineage (NCBI taxonomy): Bacteria > Bacillati > Cyanobacteriota > Cyanophyceae > Oscillatoriales > Microcoleaceae > Microcoleus > Microcoleus sp. T2B6. The sequence goes on from NZ_JAUBOZ010000011.1 coordinate 85,625, forward strand.
CATTTGCACTATCAACTGAGGGCCCTGTCTCCTACGCGCGGCCCTCAATCGATGTGCTGTTTGAGTCTGCTGCGGATGCCTTTGGGGAGAAAGCGATCGGCATAATTTTAACGGGAGCTAATTCGGATGGCAGTAAAGGGCTGGCAAAAATTAAAGCTGAGGGAGGATTGACATTTGTGGAGGAACCGGCTTCGGCCCTATGCGCGACCATGCCAGCGTCGGCGATCGCAAATGTTGAAGTAGACTGGATTTTACCCCTCTCTAAAATCGCTCCCTGTTTAGTCAACTTGCTAAGAATTAAAGATTAAAAAATTTATGAATCTGCAGTCCCCCCATCGAGTAAATGTCCTTTTAGTTGACGATCGCCCAGAAAATTTGGTAGCTTTAGAAGCTATCCTCAACAGCCCCTCTTATCATCTAGTACAAGCTAATTCGGGCGCGGAGGCTCTGAGATGTCTGCTTAATGAAGATTTTGCGGTAATTTTGCTTGATGTGCAGATGCCGGGAATGGATGGATTTGAGACAGCAACATTGATTCGCTCTAGAGATCGATCGCGCTCGACTCCGATTATTTTTATCACAGCATTCAGCAGTAATGACACTCACGTGTTTAAAGGTTATTCTCTGGGTGCGGTGGATTACCTGTTCAAACCCTTGGAACCGGAAATATTGACCTCGAAGGTGCAGGTATTTGTGGAATTGTTCCAAAAAACAGTCGAGGTGAAACAGCAAGCAACACAGTTAGCTGCTGTTAATAGTGAACTAAGTAAAAGTGAAGAGCGGTTTCGCACTTTGTGTGCTTGTTCGCCGCTGGGAATTTACTTAGCTGACGTTGAAGGCCGCTGTACTTACATCAACCCGCGTTGTCAAGCGATTTGCGGGTTAGCTTTGGACGAAAGCTTGGTAGAGGTTTGGCAGCGGGAAGTTCATCCAGAAGATCGCGATCGCGTAGTAGCAGATTGGTTAGCTTGGATTAAAGAAAGCCAGGAATATTCTAACGAGTTTCGATTAGCTGGTAGCGAAAGTGTGCGTTGGGTTCACGTGCAGTCGTCGCCAATGTTTTCGGATTTTGGGAAACTGATCGGTCACGTGGGCACGGTTAGAGATGTCACAGACCGCAAGCAAGCAGAGGAAGAACGCGGGAGACTAATCCGCGAACAAGTGGCGCGGCAAGAAGCGGAGAGAGCTAACCAGATGAAGGATGAATTTCTAGCTATTCTCTCTCACGAACTCCGCACTCCTTTAAATGCCATTCTCGGCTGGTCTAGGCTGCTTCGTTCCAAAAAATTTGACCAAGACACTATTGAGAAAGCCCTAGAAACAATTGAGCGCAATGCTAAATCTCAAGCGCAACTCATTGAAGATATTTTAGATGTTTCGCGGATTCTGCGGGGCAAACTAAATTTAAATAAGCATCCGATTCGGTTGGAATCTGCGATTAAGCTAGCAATAGATTCTTTGCAGCCGCTGACTGAGGAAAAATCAATAGTCATAGAATTAACGTGCACTCCCAATGTAGGTGAAGTTATCGGCGATCCCGATCGCTTGCAGCAAATTGTGTGGAATTTGCTGTCAAATGCCATTAAGTTTAGTCCGCAAGAGGGTAAAGTAGAGGTGCGGTTAGAGTCAGTTGGAGATGAGGCTCACATTCAGATAATTGATAGCGGCATTGGTATCGCTCCTGATTTTTTGCCTTATGTTTTCGATCGCTTCCGCCAAGCTGATAGCAGCACAACTAGGTCTTACGGGGGTTTGGGACTGGGATTGGCGATCGTCCGTCACTTGGTGGAACAGCACGGCGGTAAGGTGTATGCAGAGAATAATCCGGGCGAGGGTGCGAAATTTACGGTGGCTTTACCTGTTGCACAGAGGAAGACCCAAGGTGCAGGGGATGCTTGGTCGCCCCTCAATGACGCGACAGAGGTTCTCCCCACTCTGGCTAATTTGCAATTGCTGGTGGTGGATGATGACGATGACACGCGGGAGTTTTTGATTGCTTTACTCGAGGATCAGGGAGCTATTGTGCGATCGGCATCATCGGTGGCCGGGGCTCTAGCTGCACTGGAGAGTTATTGGCCGGATGTGCTGCTGAGCGACATTGGAATGCCGGAAGCAGACGGCTATGAGTTGATGGCGCGGGTGAGAGAAATGGAAGTGCTCAGGGGTGGAAAGATGCCTGCGATCGCTCTGACGGCCTACGCCAGAGAGGAAGAGCGCAAGCAAGCGCTGGAAGCTGGTTTCCAGATGCACTTATCTAAACCAGTTGACATAAATAAATTAATTGCCGCAATTGCTAACCTCACAGGAATCCTCGGAAATCCCGATCCAACTCACATCTTGCACGATGCTCAAGAACAGGCAAGATGCCTGTTCCACAAAGATTAGATTTTATTGTGGGGAGTAGGGGTTGGGCAGGAGAGCCCGTCCGTGAAGGCTGATTGACAATAGTGCTATTCGGTGATTTCCAAGGGAATCGGCGGTTAAAACCGCTTTGTTGACCCCCAATCCCGTGCTGATTACTGAGAAAAATATTAAGCTAGCTAAAAGGAAACGCGATCGACAGTTCGGAACAAGACACCCGTTTTTTCACAAAAAACTGGATATTTGCCGTTTTTTTGCTTCAACCTGCCGTCAAAGTACAAAATTACCCGCCAATCAATTCATGAATATTTTTAGCAGTCTGCTTTCTAGCCCAACTCAAGCACCCCAAGTCAAAAAACAGCGTCGAGGCATTGAAATTAAGTCGGAACGCGAAATCGAAATTATGCGGCAAGCAGCAAAAATCGTTGCAACGGTACTCAAAGAAATTTCCCAAATGGTGAAACCGGGAATGACTACTGCTGATTTGGATGCTTATGCCGAAAAACGTATCCGTGCTATGGGGGCAACTCCGAGTTTTAAAGGCTATCACGGTTTCCCTGGATCGATTTGCTCTAGCATTAATAACGAAGTTGTTCACGGCATCCCCAGTCCCAAAAAAGTAATTCGGGCAGGAGATGTTCTCAAGGTAGATACTGGGGCATATTATCAAGGTTTTCACGGCGATTCTTGCATCACGATCGCAGTTGTGGAAGTGACTCCCGAATCGGCAAAATTAATCCGAGTCGCAGAAGAAGCTCTCTACAAAGGCATCGAACAAGTGAAGGCTGGAGCCTATTTGCTCGATCTGGCTGGCGCGATCGAAGATCATGTCAAAAGCAACGGTTTTAACATCGTTGAGGAGTTTACCGGCCACGGTGTCGGGCGAAATTTGCACGAGGAACCGTCGGTTTTCAATTTCCGCACGCGGGAAATGCCGAACGTGAAATTGCGAGCGGGCATGACATTGGCGATCGAACCGATTCTGAATGCGGGTTCTAAGTACACTCGGACGCTTTCTGACAAGTGGACTGCTGTAACCGTTGACAATGCTATGTCGGCTCAGTTTGAGCATACTGTGTTGGTGACAGAAACTGGCTATGAAATTTTGACCGATCGTTCAAAAGTTTAAGTGGAAGGGTTCAATAATAATTTTGAGTTTTGAGTTTTGAGTTTTGAATTAAAGATTTAATCAGTTTTTTATCGTTAGCTCAAAACCTAACTCAAAACTCTTGAGTTAAACAACAAGTTTTTAACTTCTTTCGAGGGATAGAGTGACAAGAAGAGTTAAATTCGGCTAAATTAAAAAATAGTGGTAAAGCGTAAGGGTAACAACTATGTCAGCACGATTATTATTGGTAGACGATGAACCGGGCTTGCGGGAAGCAGTACAAGCTTATTTGGAAGATAGCGATTTTGCGGTTGAGGTTGCCAGTAATGCTCGGGATGGGTGGGAACTCTTGCAGCAGACTAATCCAGATTTGGTGATTTCAGACATTATGATGCCCCAGGTGGACGGTTATCAATTTCTCAAGCAAGTGCGGGAAGATCCTCGCTATAAGGCTTTGCCGGTGGTGTTTTTGACGGCTAAGGGGATGACGAGCGATCGTATTCAAGGCTATCAAGCAGGCTGCGATGCTTATCTTTCTAAGCCCTTCGATCCCGACGAATTAGTAGCAATAGTAACGAATTTGCTCGCCCGTCGCGCGGCTGCTAAGGAGACAAGCGAAAATCCTGAAAGTCCAGATATTGCTGCTTTGACAAGCCAAATGGCGAGAATTGAGTCTTTGCTGAGTGGGCGGAGTTCGATCGCCCAAAGTCCTTCGCCGATTAAAATTGATTTGACTCCGCGAGAACAAAGTGTTTTGGATTTGGTTGCTCAAGGTTTGATGAATAAGGAAATTGCCCGCCGCTTGGAAACTAGCGTGCGTAATGTGGAAAAGTACGTCAGCCGTTTGTTTAGCAAGACGGGTACTAACAGCCGTACTGAGTTGGTTCGCTTCGCTCTCGAACACGGCTTGACGAAATAGGGGCCCTCTCGACTTGGCTGGAGGCTCTCCCTCGGCCATCGGCGTTACCAGGTTCTTCCTGGTAACGATAATTATGAAAAAACTTAGAAATGTTAAGATATAAGTATTGACAGGTATCCGGTGGCTGTGGTATGTCACATCAGCTTGCTGGTGGCAGCGCGGGGGTGCGAAAACTGGTGTGCGAAAACTGGTGTGCGAAAACTGGTGTGCGATCGAACTTTTCACCCACTTTGCTTTGAGTCTGAGATGAACACTCGCAAAGGCTGGGGAATTACTTAACGGGAAAACCTGACTGTTTAAGAGTTTTCACGTAGTAAATACAAAGGCAAACACTTGACCGGATATGCTCCGTTAAGCAAACTTGCCACGAAAAGTCACAGATCAGGTTATATCCTATGGAAAAGCAAGCCACTATTAATTACAGTTCTGGATGCACTCCGACAAAGAAACCGGGTTTTTTACCGAATTTACGGTGTGTAACAAAGTATTTCGTAAAAAAACCCGGTTTCTGGGCCCCCATGCTAAAAGTTTACACCCTAGTTCAAGCTCTCAGATTCATCTGTGGAGAAATCTAAAATCTAAAATCTAAAATCGACTCACAGCGCTCTAAAGTAGCCGCAGATGTTGAATGTATAGCAGCACCAAAGTTTAGTTTATACCAGGAGGATACCATGAGGAAAATCACGGCGCGACAAACACTAAGTGCTATAGTAGCACTGCCGATCGTACTAATAGCCAATACAACTCAAGCTTTGGCCACTGATACCAGTCAGAAAATAGAGCCAATTAAGAAAGTTTCGGATTTTGGCGATGAGCTAGATTTTGATATTGGGCCACCAACAACAATCAGCATTGAAGAAAGCGAGGATTGGGATGAACCTGATTTTACAGCTACTTTAGATATGGAGATTAGTAAATTTATGACAAAAAATCTTCAACCTGTAATTGATGAGCCGCCCCCGGTAGTTTATCTCAGTGCCGCCAGGGGCCAGTCAAGCAAGGAATGCCGGATTTCAGCGATATGCGAATAACTGAATCGGATTTGCGCGATTTGGGCGATGGCTGGGATCCCCCCAAACAAAGACTCTTTGGCTGGGTAGAATTTGAGCAATTATCAAGATTTAAGTAAAATCCGGTTGATTTTGCTGGGAATATGCGAATAACAGAGTATGTATTTTTTTGGGTATGCTTTAATGCGATCGGCTAAAATAATAAGTATGCAGGCTGAAATAAACTTAACTAATTGATATAGCAATCCTAAATGATTCAGATACATTTGTAGGGGTAGTGCTACCCCTACTCCCCGTGCCTACCCCCTATCTATCGGGCAACCACGGGGGGATTGCCCCTACAATAATTATGCAAATGATTGAGGATTGCTATAGTTCCCAGTGAGGGGAAATCGCCCTAAAGGGCACAAATAAAATTAATCATGTGATTCTTCACTGTGATTGGCAAACGTAAAAAGGAGTAAAAGTAAACTTAGAGCAACCGCCAAAACGGTTAGGATGTTCTTAATTACACTTTCCCCAGCAGTCGATTCCTTCCATCCGTTACATCCGTTACATCCGTTACATCCGTTAAAAAATCCGTTGCCGAACTGACATCCGTTACATCCGTTACATCCGTTAAAAAATCCGTTACACCCGTTACATCCGTTACATCCGTTAAAAAATCCGTTGCCGAACTTCCTTTTTTCGGCAGTTGACAGCATCTATCCTCAGAAACTTTTTCAAATATTAATTATGATTAATTCGCACTGCCAGCAAGACACCGCAGCACAGCAAAACAAAAGTTCGCTGCAAACTCTCACCCGGACTCTCTCGATGTCTCAGGGGCAATTTTCGCTGATTTTGGTACGGTGCAATTACAGTGCGATGAGAGAGCAAACGGCACGGCAATTGCGGGAGGAGTCGGGTATCGAGATTCGAGAAATTGTCCTCCCGCCATCTGTTAAAACTCTTTACACGACGATAGAAACCAAAGTTTCCTGCAGCCACCCGTCAGCTTTAATGGTGTTTGGCTTGGAATCGGTAAGTGCGATCGATCGACTGCTAACTTCTACCAACTACGTGAGGGAAGAATTTCGGAATAATTTTCCCTTCCCGGTGGTGCTGTGGGTGACAGACAAAATCTTAAAAAAACTGATTCGGTTAGTAACAGATATCGAGACTTGGACGACCACTGTTGAATTTGTGATCGGCCCCGACGACTTGGTGGATTTCCTGGGCAAAAGTGCCGATCGCATTTTTTCCAACATTTTAGAAAGTGGCAATTGGCGTTTAACTAATTCTGCCATTCTCGGAGCCAATTCTTTGAGTGAATTAGAGTCGGCTAGCCAAGACTTGCAAACTTGCAATATCAGATTAGAACCAGCTATTGAAGCGAGTTTGCAATTTATTCGCGGTAGGCACGAATATGCTTGTCACCGCATCCCTGCAGCTATTGACTTGTATCAAAAAAGTCTCAAATTTTGGAAGCATCAAGTAGCATTTATTGGGCCAAAAACACAATTTAGCGATTTGTTATTTACCGTTCACCCTGCACCGGTGTTAGAGGGAATTCTGCTATTCCACATCGGTCTTTGCTACCGCTTCCAAGCAGAAAAACACCGCAGCGGCAACCGTCCTTACTGGACGGAAGCTAAGAATTATTTTCAGGAATGTATTGATGTTTTAGAACGCGCGGGGCGGCCGGATGCCGTTGGTATATTCATCAATCAACTTGGCGAAGTATTGCAGCATTTAGAAGATTGGGATGCACTCTGGAATTTAGCTATCAAAGCTCGGAGGTTACATGAAAATATGGAAAATTCAGCAGTTAATTTGGCTCAAGATTACGGCTTTTTGGCTAGAGTAGCCTTAGAGCAAAAGAACTGGCAAGGGGCGAAAGAATGGGCTTTAGTGGCTCTAGAGGTTCTCAACTCAAATTTAGAAGTGACGGGGCAGGGAACGCCTGTAAAGTCGCAGCCTTTAGGCTTGTATCTGTTAATTTTAGCAGAGGCCCAGAGTCAGTTGGGTGAGGTGCAGGAGGCGATCGCGCATTTAGAGCTTGCTCGCTCGGAAACCGAAGCGTGCTACAACCCGCAACTGTATTTGCGGGTTTTAGAAATGCTGCGATCGCTCTATTTTCAGCGGGGAGAATATCTCGAAGCATTTCAAATTAAGCAAGATTATCGAGCGGTGGAACACACGTATCGGTTCCGAGCTTTTATTGGAGCCGGAAAGTTGCAGCCGCACAGAGAAGCGGTTAATTCCGTCGCCGAAACTGTTGCCGACGCTGCTACTATTGCTGACGAAATTACTGCTTCCGGCAGAGAACAAGACCTCAACCGCTTGATATATAGGATGAACAATACCCCAGACAAACTGACAGTAATTTACGGTCAGTCTGGAGTTGGCAAAAGTTCAATTGTCACCGGGGGATTAGTACCAGCTCTCAAACAAAAAAAAATAGAAAGGCGGACTGTTTTGCCGATTGTGCTGCAAGTTTACAACAACTGGCCGCGGGAATTGACCAGACAGTTATCTGCTGGGAAAGCTGAAATATTCGAGCCGGAACTTTCCGAAGCAGTACCGGAAACTGCTCCGGTAGATTTTCCAGTAGAAGCAGGCGCAGTTCAAGAAAATCTTATTTCGGGATTTAACGACGACTTGGCTGGGAATAATGAGGAGAGAAGGGAGCAGTCACAGCCAGTAGAATTAATTAGAGAACCACAGGCGAACGAATACGAAAAAATCATCAAAGAGCTGGAAATAAATTCCGAACATCTAGTGACGGTTCTGATATTTGACCAATTTGAAGAATTCTTTTTCGTGTGGAAAGAGCCAGCCCAAAGGCAGAGATTTTTTGATTTTTTGCGGGACTGCTTAAAAATCAAATATTTAAAAGTCGTCCTCTGTTTGCGGGAAGATTACCTGCACTATTTGCTGGAATTTTCCCGACCAAAAAACCCGACTGGATTCGTTAACAATGATATTTTAGAGGACATTCTCAGCAAAAATATTCTGTTTTATTTGGGCAATTTTTCGCTGGTCGATGCGCGATCGGTAATTCGCACTTTAACTGAGCGAGCGCAGTTTTACTTAGAACCGGAGCTGATCGAAGAATTAGTCAATGATTTAGCTGGAGAATTGGGAGAAGTCCGCCCGATCGAACTACAACTTGTCGGCGCTCAACTGCAACAAGAGAACATTAGAACTTTAGCTCAATATCAGGAACTAGGCAACAATCCGCAACAAAAATTAGTCGAAAGGTTTCTCGAAGAAGTCATCAAAGATTGCGGCCCGGAAAATGAAGTAGCGGCGCGCCGAGTTTTGTATTTGCTCACAGATGAAGATGAGATCCGTCCCCTAAAAACCCGCGCCGAATTAGCCTCTAATTTAGCGACATTTGCCGAAGCTGACAAATTAGATTTAGTCTTAGAACTGTTAGTAAACTCTGGTTTAGTTTTTCGATGGACGGAACTGCCTGCAGAGCTTTATCAGCTCGTTCACGACTATCTAGTTAGTTTCATCCGCCAGCAGCAAGAATTAGATAAAAAGGCAGAATTTGAGGAACTGCGAAAGCAAAACCAAATTAACCGAGATGAAATTGAACAAATTCGCAAAGACAGAGAGCAAGATGCTTTGCTGTCGGAAGCTAGAGAGAAACAGCACGAAGCGGAAGCTCAACTTTACCAATCTCGGAGATGGCAATTGCGGGCGGCGGTTCTAGGAGTGCTTGTACTCGCAGGTGTTTCGGGGATGGCATTCGAGCAAGCAAAATTAGCAGAAAGCGCGCGGCAAGAAGCAGAAAGAAGTCGGACTGACGCCCTAAATTCGGCCTCGGAATCTTTAGTGATTTCTAATGAAAAAAATCAATTAGGAGTGTTGGAAAATAGTATCAAAATTGGTCGTGATTCTCTGAAAAGTACAGCGCTTCCTGTAGACACTAAAACTAAAATTGCAGAAAGACTCAGACAAGCAGTTTCCGGGGTGCAAGAACGCAACCGTTTCGAGCAGCACAGCAAGTTTGTTTTGGATGTGAGTGTCAGCCCCGACGGCAATTCCGTTGCTTCGGCAAGTGCTGATAAAACGGTTAAATTGTGGACCAAAGAAGGTAAGTTATTAAAAACTTTCAATCACCCGGATAGCGTGACGAGTGTTAGTTTTAGTCCTGATGGGAAAACGATCGCTACTGGTTGTGCCGATCGTACAATTAGAATTTGGCAAGTAGATAACGACAAAAGTGCGATAGGCATTTTATCCGGCCACCGCGATATCGTCACCAGCGTCAGTTTCAGTCCCGACGGCAAAACCCTAGCTTCCGCCAGTCACGACAACACCGTCAAAATCTGGAACCTTGCGAACAAAAAATTGCTGCAAACCTTAACCGGACACAAAGACTGGGTACTCGGCGTCAGTTTCAGTCCCGACGGCCAAACAATTGCCTCCGCAAGTGTTGACAAAACTGTCAAACTTTGGAACCGAGAAAGTAAAACGCAGAAATTTAGAATTAATCCCAAAACATTAACCAAACATTCTGACATTGTTTACAGCATTAAGTTCAGCCCAAACAGTCAAGAACTCGTCTCGGCAAGTGCCGACACCACAGCCAAAGTTTGGAACCGAAACGGTGAGGAAATCAGAACTCTCAAAGGACACAACGATGAAGTTGTCAGCGCAAGTTTCAGTCGCGACGGCAAAAAAATTGTCACCGGCAGTGCAGACGATACGGTGAAAGTTTGGAGTCGCAGCGGCACTTTGCTCAACACTTTTCGAGGACATCAAGACGACGTAAGAGCCGTAAGTTTCAGCGGCGACGGCACTATTGCTTCCGCAAGTAAAGACAAAATAGTGAAAATTTGGAAACCGGACAGCACTCCGCTGAATAAGATTTTATCTGGACACGGAGACTGGGTTTACAAAGTCAGTTTTAGTGCTGACAGCAAAACAATTGCTTCTGCTAGCGGGGACAAAACAGTGAGACTTTGGCGCACTGACGGCAGTTTATTCAAAACCTTAGAAGGTCACAATGATTCTGTTACCTGGGTGAGCATTTCGCCTGATGATAAAACTGTTGCTTCTGCCAGCGATGACAAAACCGTGAAAGTCTGGAATTTAAACGGCAAACTGTTAGATACTCTCAGCCACAGTGGCATTGTTAGAAGCGTGAGTTTTAGTCCAGACGGAAAGATAATTGCCGCCGCTAGTGCCGATCGCAAATTGTACATCTGGCGCTGGAACGGTTCTAAAGCAACTTTGTTGACCAAACTCGATCACAGCAATCCAGTAATTAGTGTTAGCTTCAGTCCCGACGGCAAAACTATTGCTACTGCTACTGCTGCTGAGGACAAGGCAAGCGGGAAGAAAAAGGCTTTTGAAATTACGGGAGAAAAGAGAGTTTACCTGTGGCAATTTAACGGTTCGTCGGCGAAAATTATGAAAACTCTCGACCACGAGGACAGCGTTAAAAATGTGAGTTTTAGTCCCGACGGTAAGACTATTGCTGCTGCTTGCGCTGACAAAAAAGTTTACTTGTGGGAGTTTGATGGAAAGGTGGCGAATTTAACTGAAAAACTCGACCACAGCGATACTGTAGAAAGCGTGAGTTTTAGTCCCGACGGCAAGTTGATTGCGGCGGCGAGTGGGGGAAATACTGTTAAGCTGTGGGATTTTGACGGCAAGAAGGCGCTGCTATCGAAGACTTTGGAATCGAGCGATCGCGTGTTGAGCGTTACTTTTAGTTCGGACAGCAAAACTCTGGCTTTTGCTAGCAGGGATAGAAGTGTAATTTTGTGGCCTGTGGAGAATTTGCAACTGAATAATATCATTGCTCGGAGTTGCGAATGGTTGGGAGATTATTTGCAGAATGACCCGAATGTTGCTGAGGGCGATCGACTGCTTTGTCTTGGATTTGGGAAGCAAGCCCTAAATAAGGGGAAGCGGTGAAATTGACAGCGGTAAGTTGCGGGCTGCACACCCTACATAATTATATTTTGCTAATTCTCATCAACATAATTTTATGGAAAAATTCTGTATATGTCTCGGCGGTGCGCTACTCGCTGACAAATTAAAGTTTTTGTCGGTGCATCAACTGTGAGTCCAATACGGTAGTCACCAACACGAATTTTATATTTATCTGGATAACCTTTCATTTTTTCCAGATATCCTAATGCAAAGGGATTGTCTGATTCTAAGAATTGAAAAACTATAGGTTCTATCCTACTTCTAATTTCAGCAGGTAAAGCAGCTAGTTCTTTGAGGAACCGATTTGTATATTCAACTTGCCACATTATTTTGTTTGATTGAGTTATAATACTTTAGTGCTTGTTCTTTTGATAATCTCTCATCACCTTCAGTTTCTTCTATAAGTTTAGCCAGACCATAGTTTTCCAAAATCTCCTCGATTTTCTCAAATTGTTCAAGGGGGATTTGAACAGCAATCGGCTGCTGATTTTCGTCGATTACATAACTTTTATGTATTTCTAGCATTTTGTAGTGTTTATATATGAGTATATGAATTATTATAATAGATACATTTTTTTTGTCAATAGGCCATCCCGTCTGCCTGTCGAGTTGCTCAACCGATAGGTTAAACAAATCTATCTACTGGCTAATGGTGTTGGCAGTAAAATTGCGCTAGAATTCGACTGACAAGCTTAACCTTTTTGGCAATTCCCCACAGAATTAACCAGCAATTAAAATCCGAGGTAAACCACATGGATGTCAACTCCCCAAATGTCCAACCAATCCCGCCATTCAACGAGACAAACGAGGAAACACCAGAGATAGGTGGCGGTTTACCCGTAATTGAATATTGGGCCGAACATACATTGTCCCCGGAAGGGCCGAAACTTTGGAAAACTTTGCTGCACAAAAGTGCTTGTTTGTCCTGTTCTTGGGGCACTGGCGGGCAGAAAGGAGGTTTTACGAATGAAGAGGGCGAAAAACTTCAGCGGTGCATGAAAAGCGTCGAAGCAATCTCCGCTGAAATCAAGCCTGCTATCTCAACTCAATTTTTTGAACAGCAGAGTATTGCACAACTTCAGCAATTAACTTCAATGGAAGCCGATAGGTTGGGAAGGCTGAGTTTTCCCATGATTTTGCGGGCTGGTTCATCTCATTACGATCGCATTTCTTGGCAAGAAGTTTATCAAATTGCGGAAGCTGCCTTTCGCAAAACCCCCGAACGAGTGGCATCTTACAGTTCCGGTCGCTCTTCCAACGAAGCGGCTTTTCTGCTGCAATTGATGATGCGGGCGATGGGTTCCAATAACTTAGCAGATTGTTCCGATCTCTGCCACGCTCCCTCGACAATCGGGTTAAGCGAAATGTTTGCCACCCGCACCTCGTTAGTGAGTCTAGAAAACTTGAAGGAAGCAGATTGCGTCGTGCTCGCGGGCAGCAATTCTTCCTACAACCATCCCCGTTTGATGAACGAATTGATTAAAATTCGCGACAAAGGCGGTAAAATAATTGTAATCAATCCGGTGATGGAAATCGGGTTAGTCAAGTTTGGTTCTCCCGCATTTCCGGTCAAGTCGCTCATCCCCGGTTCCGATATTTCCTCGCTATACTTGCAACCAATTCCCGGCAGCGATACGGCGCTCTTTGTCGGCATTCAAAAATCTGTAATCGAACAAGGTTTGCTGGACGAAAGCTATTTGCAAGCTCATACAGAAGGTTGGGAATCAGTAGTACAGCACGCCCGCGAAACCGATTGGGAAACTATTACTAAAACCTGCGGAGTTTCCCAAGCCGAAATTGAGGCTGCAGCCAGAATTATTGGCACGTCCCAGCGAGTTGTATTCGGTTGGGCGATGGGAATTACCCAACAGGATAACGGTGTAGATAACGTTTTCAGCATTGCCAATACTGCCTTAATGACAGGAAATGTCGGCAAAGAAGGGGCGGGATTAATGCCAGTGAGAGGACACTCAAACGTCCAAGGATTCGGCTCTATGGGCGTCACTGTGAAGCTGAAAAAAGAAATTCAACAAGCTTTAGAAAAGTTATTGAATCGTCCCCTCAGTCCTGTTAAGGGCTACGACACTCGATCGCTCATTGAAGCAGCAGAAGCAGGCAAAGTCGATACGCTGATATGTCTGGGCGGCAACTTGTATGGGGCGAATCCAGATTCAACGCAGGCAAAACAGGCTTTAAGCAATGTTGAAACCGTTATCTACCTCGCAACCAAACCGAATTTAGGGCATTTTCACGGATTGGCAAAGCACAATACAATTGTGATTCCTGTACTAAATCGCTTTGAAAATCCCCACAAAACAACGGTAGAATCTGGGAATAACTTTGTGCGTTTAAATGATGAGGGCGAAACTCATCTCCAGCATTCGGATTTGATTCCTGAAGTGTATTTTTTGACGGAATTAGCCAGCAGGATTCACGGCGATTTTCCTGTTGATTGGCGCCAACTTCAAGACACAAAATATGTTCGCCAATTGATTGCTAAAACTATTCCGGGCTATGAAAAGATGGCGACAATTGATGAAACACAAGAGGAATTTACCATCAGCGGTCGCATTTTTACAGAACCTAAATTCCCTACAGAGTCTGGGAAAGCTAAGATGTTTGTCACGCCTTTACCTAAGCTGAAATTACCGGAAGCGAAAGAGTTTGGAGTATCGGAATCCACACAGGGTATTGTTGTGGCATTGATGACGGGACGCAGCTATTCTCAGCACAATACTGTGGTTTACAAAATTGATGACAAATACCGGGGAATGCCGCACCGCAACTGCATTTTGATGAATCGCGCGGATGCAGAAAGCGCTGGTTTGCAAGAACATCAGCGGGTTACGGTGCAGGGAAATGTGGGGAAAATGGAAAATGTCGAGGTGATTTACGGGGCGGTTCGTGAGGGTGCTGCTTTGATGTTTTATCCTGAAGTTAATGTGATTTTTCACCCGGAGATTGAAAAGCGATCGGGCACGCCTGCTTACAAGCGCGTACCTGCTTTTGTTTATGCAGAAAGGTAAAAACCGAATACTACAGATACCTGCTTTCTTCAAGAATTGGGGGAGGTAAACAACGTACTTGAACTAATTAAAAAATCAGATTGCCCGATCGAACTTAACGCCATTCCCGGTAACAGCGCCAAGACTTGTCCGGTGCTGCCGATCCGAATTTCAGTATCGTTGCCTGAAGGTACGATCGACAGTTGGTCGAATGTCAAACCATCAACTAACACTAACCAATCCACACCATCAGCAAAATCAACAATCGTATCCGTACCCCCATCCGGCTCCAACACAATGCCATCGACACCGACACCGGTGATAATAGTATCGTTTGCCCGACCGCCCCGCAGCAAATCCCCCCCGCCCCCGCCAATTAACAAGTCCATGCCTTTGTCGCCGTAAATATAGTCACCGCCTTCGCCACCGTCCAAACTATCGCTTTGCCGCCCCCCACTAATCGTGTCGATCCCCGCACTGCCTAGAATACTGTTAGCTAATTCATTTCCAAGTACCTGGTCATTTCCGGGCGAACCTACCAGATTTTCGATATCCGCGCCAAAAGCAATGTACGTGCCAAAGGTTTCAGTTGTATAAAGCCGATCGAGATCACTACCTAGCGCCACCTGCGAAGTTTGTAGATAGTAGCTCTGATCTCCCAGAGCGCTCTTTGCCGTGAGCGGCTTACCCTGATTCATGTTCAAAGAATAAACGTTGTTGGCAGGCAGTGCCGAAAAGTCCAAAGTATCGCTGCTGCCGCCGCCGTCCCAGATAGTTTGAACGGTATTGAAATTAGTGCTGTCGAATTTGTAAACATTATTGTCACCGTTAAAGTCGCTGCGGGTGCCGTAAAGATACTGCAATGCCCGGATGTCATAAGGCATCAAACTCCGGGGATTTTTGTTACGGGAGGTGCTAGATATGGATAATTGGGGATTGTAGGACATGATCGTATTTCTGGTGTTGTCCTTGTCAAACGGAAGATACGGAGGCTGTCCGGGGTTGTCTATTCGATCGCTGCTGAAGCTGTAGTTGCCAGGGTGCTTCAAACCCATCGCGTGAGCGATTTCGTGAATTAAAGTCGAGTGGCCGTAACTGCCGGGCTCTGAGGAAAAAGCTCTTGCCGGATCGTTTTCATGGATTTTTTGGAGGTGGATGGCGCCACCGCGCAATAAATTATCTGGATCATAAGCGTAGGCATAGCCCTCAGCACCCACCCCATCAGAAAACATAATTCTGATGTTGCTTTGGGCCGAGTCTGGAACTTCTACAAAGTTGAGCGGCAAGACTGTGGCATAATTGTCCTGCAAGATTTGGCGGACATTCTGTTTGATGCGATCGTTAACTTCCTCAATATTGGTTTCGTTTCTAGATGCAAAATAACTGGTCGCGCTGTCAGCAGTCACAAAACTGTAGGTGATGGTGCCGCCGGGAGCGACGTTCCATTTGGCTGGCTGTCCGGGGTTTGCTCTACTTCTTGTCAGCAGAGCATCGATCTCGTTAGAGTTGCTGAAGGCGGAAGCTTGAGCCGCCGATCGTTCGGCGCCCGAATCTGAGGTTTGAGCGCCGCTGCTACAGATCGGGCAGCTATGTTTTGAAGCACCTTGCAACAAATCTGAATTGTGATTACTTAAATCACTCAGAGTGTAAAC
This sequence comes from Microcoleus sp. T2B6, assembly GCF_036700475.1. NCBI lineage: Bacteria > Bacillati > Cyanobacteriota > Cyanophyceae > Oscillatoriales > Microcoleaceae > Microcoleus > Microcoleus sp. T2B6. Next base: position 101,620 of record NZ_JAUBOZ010000011.1, read on the forward strand.
AGACATGAGGTTCCTTCCAATTGGAGGCAAGAGGATGTTGATTAATATTATTAAATAAACAGATATGAAAGTCAACTCATAAAATTCATGACTTTGACTTCATAAAAATCATATTTATCAATAAATGTTACCAACAAACGATCGGTTGTCACGAATGATTTGAGCTTGCTGCTATTAACTCTTAATTTGCAAAGCTCTACCCCGCCAAGTCCATCCCCAACCAGTTTCGGTTTTAATCGCAGAGGCGATCGCCATCGCCGCCACGAACGCACCTCCGAAACCTCCCAACCACCAGTATTTCGTCGGACATTCAGAAATCTCGGCACCCAAGCGGCGCAAAGTGTAATGCTGCCAAATTACGATTACGGATAAACAGATAGTTAGCCAGGTAATTGGCAATTGGTAATTGGTAATTGGTAATTGGTAATTGGTGATTGTGAGAATTTCTGCGAAGTCCCCGTTTGCCAGCAAAATAGCTAATGCCAACCACGGCATCGGATAAAGAAAAAACATAATTGCAGCCATGTAAACCATCATGCCCCAACTGCGGTTAGCGCCGAGATACAAATTCTTTGTCCAGCCTTCCCACAATGCGTTCCAAGACCGATACATCCGCACGGATGCCAAATTTGAACCGGAATAAAGTCCGAGCTTTAAACTCGCACGTTTGATGCGTCTAGCTAATTCCACATCTTCCACAATTTCGCTTGCAACTGCTTCGTGACCCCCGATTTTTTCGTAGCCCGATCGCCTAAATAACATGAACGGGCCACCCGCAAAAGCACTGTCTGTTTTCGAGGGATCGTTGACGGCGGTGAAGTCGAAGCAAACTGCTAAGTGATTGAACATTATCGGCTGCACTAACCACTCGGCAAAACACTCACAAACCAGCGCTGGCATACAGGTGAACAAGTCTATTTTCTCGGTTTCGGCTGTGGCGATAGCGGTTTCGATCGCCCCTGGTTTGAGTCGCACGTCGGCATCGATAAATAAGAAGAAGTCTCCGGTTGCTGTTTGAACAGCTTGGGCGCAGGCCCAGTTTTTGCCCGCCCAATATTGGTTGGTTGGTCGCGGCTGGCCTGCTAATATTTTAAGCCGGGGGTCGTTGAGATGCTGTTGCAGGGTTTGCCCGATCGCCTTGGTGTCGTCTGTCGATCGATCGTCTACAATTAAAACCTCTAAGTTGTCCACAGACAGCGGTGTACTCTCCAAAATGGCGATCGCGCAATCCCGAATATTCTCTGCCTCGTTGTATGCTGGTACGATTACCGAAACTTTAGGGAACTGTGCGGCGGAGTCCGGTGAGGGCCTCGCGGAACTTCTGTCGGTTCGAGGCGCATTTTTGACCGATCGGCGCAAATTCTTAGTGTAAGCTGTACTTACAATCAGAGAAAAAATTAGCAGGGTTAACAATATCAAAGCGAACTGACCTCAAAATTTCGGTACAGGATTTGTCTCCCTAAATATTAAAAAATATTAAAACAAAAAGCTAGTCGATCGCCCGAAAAGTTATTTTGACCGAAAGCATCCAGGATACAAGCCCCCGGATTCATCTCGCGCAAGTCAATGCTTCAATCTAAAATCTAAAATCTAAAATCTAAAATCGATTGACCGAAAGCATCCAGGATACAAGCCCCCGGATTCATCTCGCGCAAGTCAATGCTTCAATCTAAAATCTAAAATC
>NZ_JAUBOZ010000011.1:103403-116765 GCF_036700475.1 Microcoleus sp. T2B6
TAAAATCTAAAATCGATTGACCACCTCTTTTGCTATAATTTGTGAGCATCTTTCGGCTCGCCCGCACCGAGGGGCAAGACCCCTCACCCAGACAGCGACCGAAAAGCCGAGGATAGATATCAGTTTTCAGAGGATATTGCAATGGGCGAATTTTTTACAGTCGATGTGTTTGCGAACACGATAGCGGTACTCGGCGCTTTGGGTTTTTTCTTTTTGGGATATCAAGCTTTGCAGATGTTGAAAAAATAAAGTATGTCCGAACTGAGATGTTACACCATTGTCAAGAACGGGCAAGATGCCCGTTCCACAAAGAATGATTTTTCTTGTGGAACAGGCATCTTGCCTGTTCCTAAACAAGTAATTGAGAATGGTGCAATATCTCAGTTAGAACTGAGATGTTGCACCCTTGTCAAGAACGGGCAAGATGCCCGTTCCACAAAGAGTGAGTTTTCTTGTGGAACAGGCATCTTGCCTGTTCCTAAACAAGTAATTGAGAATGGTGCAATATCTCAGTCAAAAGTCAGAAGTCAGAAGTCAGAAGGAAAGAGGTCTGAAGGAAAGAAGTCAGAGGGAAGAAGTCCGATGGAAGTCGGAAGAAGGAAAGAAAGAAGAAGGAAAGAAACAACTATTCAGAATACCCAATGCCCTGTTTTGCCCATGCCCAATGCCCTGTTTTGCCCATTCCCCGGAACACCTAATTTACCTGAAAAAGGCTATACAACTGACTCAACAGTGCAACTGTTTCTTGCGAAAATCAACCAAAAAAAGGCTGGATTATTATCATGGTGAGCCAACTTTTAGATGGACGCTATCAAATCATTGAAGTCATAGAAACAGGAGAATTTGGGCAAACCTATCTGGCCAAAGATATTCGCCGTCCCGGAGAACCGCAGTGCTTTGTCAAGCACCTGCGTCCCGGTACCACCGAACCAAAATTAATTAATACTACGCGCCGTCTTTTTCAAAAAGAAGCAGAAGTTCTAGAAAGGCTCGGTCAACACGACCAAATTCCTCAGCTATTCGCTTATTTTGAAGAAAATGAAGAATTTTTCTTAGTTGAATCTTTTGTTGCCGGTCACTCGCTATCAACCGAGATTGTACCGGGCAAACCTATGAGCGAAGAAAAAATGATTGCTTTGCTGAAGGAACTGTTAGAAATTTTAGTGTTTGTACACGGACAGGGAGTAATTCACCGAGATATTAAACCAGCAAATTTAATCCGCCGCTATTCAGACAACAAGTTAGTTTTGATTGACTTTGGCTCGGTGAAAGAAATTCACATCGCTCAAAGACAAGCACCGGTAACGGTGCGGATTGGCACGCTGGAATATATGCCGATCGAACAATTTCAATACAACCCCCAACTCAATAGCGATATCTACGCTTTGGGAATGATTGGCATCCAAGCAATGACGGGTTTGCCGGCTTACGATTTGCCGAAACTGCGGGATTTGAAAAATTCTAATAAAGGCGAAATTGTTTGGCGGCATTTAGCCGTGTGTTCCCAAGCGCTGGCCGATGTTTTGGACAATATGGTGCGCTATGATTTTCGGGAGAGGTACCAGTCGGCGGCGGAAGCTTTAGCCGATTTGAGGAAAATTGGCGATCGCTCGCGGGCACGGATTCCCAAGCTAACAATATATCGCGAAGAAGTCGATCGGCGCAGCAGCAGCCGGGGTGATATTACAGTCGTCGGTCGGAGAATATTAGATGAACTGCGCGTCAGTTTGGAATTGCTGCCAGAAGAAGCAGAGGCGATCGAAGATGAGGTATTGAACCCTTACCGGAAATACAGGGAAAAAGGCGAACGCTACGAACAATCACTGCAAGAAGCAATGCAGCAAGAATATCCTTTTTCTCTGGAAACTCGCGAGGAGTTAAAACGCTTGCAGCAAGTTTTAGGGCTTACTGACGAAGATGCCGCGACAATCGAAGAATTAGTCATTCCTAAATCTTTATTCGCTAAATTGTACAAGGCGATTACCACAGTTTTGGAGGGACACCGCAACCCCAATGGGCTACCACCGAGTAGCGCCCCTCACCTCGAATTGCAGGCAAGTCCGGCGGTATCCCCGCAGGTAAATCTGAACGGAAAAACCGATTTGTCGAGATCCAGCCCAGCAGCACTTGTCCCCAAAGAAACTCGCAAATTCAATCCTTATCTTGCCGGGGCAACAATTGCGGCTATCTTAGCTGCGATCGGCGGAGTTTACGGATATCTCAAGTGGCAAGAATGGCAGCAGCGAGTCCAGAAAGAATCCCAACAGATCACTCAAATTGAAGCTCTTTATACAGCCAGCAATTATGAAGGCTGCATCAGTCAAATACCAACAATTGCCAACACTTCCAGCACCTATTCGTCCGCTCAGGAGTTACAAGAACAGTGCCAAGCAGGTCTGCGTTGGAAGAACGCCAAAGTCAAAAATTTCGCTCAGCATTCAGATGCAGTTGGGTCTGTTGCTTTCAGTCCAGACGGCTTAATGTTAGCCAGCGGTTCTAAAGACAAAACCATCCAAATCTGGGATTTAGCTACAGGCAAGTCGATCCGCACTTTTCCAGGAGATTCCTCCACTATTTGGTCGGTTGCTTTTGACTCAAACGGTACGAAACTGGCGACTGGCACCGGTTTTTGGCGAGTCATGCTGTGGGATTTGAAAACAGGGCAAGTGATTCGCAGTCTCGACCACACTGCTTCTGTTTGGTCTGTCGCCCTCAGCCCCGACGGACAGCTTGTGGCTAGTGCCAGCGGAGACAAAACCACGAAGATTTCGGATGCAACAACTGGCCGTTTGATTTACAATTTGCCCGACCATACAGATTTTGTTTATTCTGTTGCTTTCACTCCCGATGGAAAAAGTTTGATTAGCGCTTCTAAGGATAACAAAATTACAGTTGTTGATGTAGCAACGGGGAGGTTGCTCAAAACTCTTGAGGGACACGGCGACGCGGTGAGGTCGGTTGCTGTTAGCCCGGACGGGAAGACAATTGTTAGCGGTTCCTATGATGAAAGTATTAAAATCTGGAATCTCGAAACCGGAGATTTAATTCGCTCTATCAAGGGACATTCTGACGATATTGTCTCGGTTGCTATCAGCCCGGACGGGCAGTTTATTGCCAGCGGGAGCAAGGATAAAACTATTAAAATTTGGGATTTTGCTACCGGAGAACTGCTGAATACTTTGACGGGACATTCCGATGAAGTTTATGTGGTGACTTTTAGTCCCGATGGTAAAACTATTGCTAGCGGTTCTAAAGACAATACTATTAAGTTGTGGTTGAGGTAATATTATTTTAGATTTTAGATTTTAGATTTTAGATTTTAGATTTTAGATGGGAATGACTTACTGCATAATGGTTGGGAATTTCCCTACAGTTGCATCCTTTTGAGGAACTGGTGTAATATCAATTCCGGTCGATTACCCCTAATATCATGTCCGATCGATTGACCGCGATTAAAGGCCGGGGCGGGTTTACAGATTTTCCCGTTTCTATTCAATATCTTGGTGAACCCGCCCCTACAGGAATCATGGTTAATTGACCGGACATGATATAATACAGTAGGGGCGGGTTCACGAAAAATATCTGCCAATAATTGACAATCTCAAAAACCCGCCCTTTTAATCGCTCGATCGTAAATGATATAATTAGTCATTGGTCATTTAATTGCTGTAATTAAGCTCGCTTTTTAAGGTTTGGGGAAAGTGCCAATAAGGCGTTTCTAATTCGTCCTCAGTTGGAGAATTTTCAGTTGACTCCTCTCGGATTTGAAAAAAGTGGTAGAGGTTAGCGACAGTTAAATCGGATATTTCTTGCCAATTCGAGGCAGCTAAACCTTGATAGCCAGTAGCGATCGCCTGCTGGCTGACATAAAATTCGTATCTCCGGCGGATTTCCGGCGACACAGCGAAGGTTAACTGGTCGCGCAAGGATAGAAAGTGAGACTTTTGCTTTAAAGTTTCATAAAGTGAAGGTTCCGCAGCTAATACCGCGAATGTAGTGTACACGCTGCTTTTTAAACTATCGCCGGTGAGTTTATCTAAACTAGCTAACTGGTGCTGCTCTTTTAGAGACAAAGTTTGCATCCAATCCACCTCATTTTGCCAAAATTCTATTACACTTAAATCATGACCCAGAATCCTAGTAACTTCGGGAAATAAAAAATCTAGTTCGGGTTCGGATTCACATCCTTTAACAACAGTTAGAATATCTTGACAAATTTTTGATTGGAGTTCCAGCAGGCGATCGCTCACCATATCGTAGGCCCGCTGCAAGTGAAACGTGACCCCGATCGCCTGCTCGATCGCCCAAACACATTCCATTTGCCTGAGCTTTCCGGCAGAACACAGCCCATCCAACAAACTGGGATTGTCATAAATTTTTAAAGCCTCAAACAGCATATCCCGCCCGCCATTAATTTCGGAATTCCGAAGTTTAAGATCGGGTACTGTCAGGGCTGACTGACAGCGTTTGACAGCCTTAGAAAAAATATCGTAACCGTTAACCCATTTCTGGCGGTGCATTTCAAAATTAGAGTCGTGAGCCACCTTAAAAATCTGCTGGATCACCTCTACTCCCCTATCTTTGAGGATGTGTCTGAGATCGATAAATCCGTCTTTAATTTTTAGCTTCTGGTGCTTTGCCTCTTCTCTGATTTTTAATACTTGGTTGAGGTTTACTGCTGACAAAACTGTGCTCGATACAGCGCCAATACCAATGACAGCAGCAGTTGCTTGCATCACTGCCAAATTAATTTTCAGACAGTTAAGCATTCTGTATGTTTTTTGAAACCCCTGATGAGTTTGAGCAACCTGCAACGGCGCCACTGTCACGTACAGGGGAGCTACCAGCGGCTGTATGGGGCCACCTCCGGCTAACTGTGCGAGCAATCCTAGAACTCCGCGCGAGGAGCTAGTTCCAGTTGTTGATTGATAAAAGATTTTTGCAAGCTCCACAAACTCCCCTGTCACTGGATCTCTAGCTGCGGGGAGCAATTTTCCTGTTTTGGTAGTAGGCTGTACCAGTTTGCCAGTATTAAGTAGAGCCTGAGTTGCAGGGGTGAATATATAATCCATGTTGTGACACCAGTTTTAAAAAAATGCAACTGTAGGCAAGCTCCAAACCACGATAGTCACCAGTCATTCCCAATTCTTCAATTCTTTAATCTAAAATCTAAAATGGTATGACTTAGCTCGTATTCAAAAAGGCAGATGTTCTGTATTGTATGCTATTTAGGGAAACGAGGCATCAAAGGAAATGAATGAGTATCTCAAGGTATTCCAGGCTCTTACCCAGTTTAGCGATCGATTGCTGGCCGACGAACATCAATCCCTAGAGATCAAACAGTCAGCTACCCAACTCAGCTTAGATGTGGAACCTTGTATTCAGGAAATCAAGCAATCAGCCCTCAGACTCAAGGGGCTACTTCAGGTATGTTTCAAAGATGTATCTCACGCTGAGGATGTCTGGAATAGCAAGCCGAGAATTGCTGGAGCATCTCCTGTTGATGTCTGGGAGCAAATTGGCGAACTAAGCGGATGCGATGTGAGAATTCGCAGTTTAGGAAAACAGGGCCAATATGATGCTGTTTTTAAAGTTCGCAAATCGTGGAGCGACAAGGCTACCAAGTTAAAAAATCAGTGGTTTTTGTGGGATAAAAACAATCAAGTCTTTCAAAGAGATACTCTCGGTTTTTTTGAAAAAGATAATTTGCACAAAGAGTTACGGAATGAAGTTGATTACCAGGCAGAGCGAGTGATTTTAATTATGGAGAATGAACTCCATTTGATTTTTAAAGAATTACAATCTATTGATATAGAAAAAATTGAATTTTATATTGAATGCTTCGATCTCAACAGTCAATCGAGATTTAGAGAGAGACTGCAATCAATAGGCGGCGAGATTGTGTCGAAGTTTACGGAACCTCTGAAATATTTACCTGGCTCTTCTGTGAAGACTTTTAAAGAAACGCTGAAAGCCCCTGTAGAAGCTCTGGTTCATAAAAGCAAGATGGGAATCAGTTTGGTCGATTTTGAAGATTCCTGTAAAGTGATTGGGTCAATCATGGAGAGTTTGATTTTAGCAATTTTTGAGGAGCGCATGAAACTGGCAACTCAAACAGTTGAAAAAGCGATAAAGTTCTACAATAATTTTTTAGAGAAGCAGGCGCGGTATCAGCAAGAGACGCCCCAACAGCGAGCGGCGGAAAAAGATTGGATCGAATACCAGCGGCAGCAACTCAGGGAAGTTCAGCAGTATATTGATGCAGTCATTAGTCATTAGTCATTAGTCATTAGTCATTAGTTATTGGTCACTGGTTATTGGTTATTGGTTAGTAGTTATTGGTTATTGGTTATTAGAACGAACAACTAACAATTAACAAATAACCACTGACCACTAAAAACAGTCAACAGTCAACAGTCAACAGTCAACAGTCAACAGTCAACATTCAACAGTCAACAGTCAACAGTCAACAGTCAACAAATTATTGATATTGACCGCTGATTTCGTAAACGATCGCGCCCAAAGATGCCAAACTAGCTAGAATCAGCATTCCGGCCGGCATGAATTTGCGAGTTTTTACAAGCCGTAAAATAAAGACTATTACTAAAACAGCCGAGATGACTGCTGCTAATGTTAAACCCCAACTTTGTCCCATAAGCTGCGCGGTGCCGGCAAAAATTAGCAGCGAACCGCTAATCAAGCCCGAAATGAGCGAGGCTTGGCTTTTGGCCTTGATATAACCCATGATGCCGCCAACCAGTGTTAAAATGCCGTAGCCGATCGCCGCTGCTGTACCTAAATTCATTTTTAATCCTCCCGATTTCACAAGTGCATCTAAATTTATACAGCGCGGCCTGCAATGAGTGTCACGAATTGTTAGAAAATTTATTAAAGCCAGTCAGGATATCTAACTGTTATACAATTGCCATTATGTCAGCCCTAACTTCTGGTGCGATCGCCCAAATCCGTTACCTCCAGCGCCTCGCAGCATCCCTGCTGCTGTATCAATCGGTTCTCAAAAGCCCCGCCGGCCAAGCTTTTCTCGATTTGCTGCAAGCCCTTCACCACAGCGAAGTCAGCGGTTTGGAATGTCAGATAGCTTACGGGAACTGGTTCAAACTTCAGGCTGCTAAAAATTTAAGCTGGAAAGATTCTTTGATTTCCGAAATTCTCAAAAACGAAAACCCCTTTTCACGCCGAGCACAGCAAACAGATTTTGCAAGTTTGCCCCCCGCTTTGGTGGAGGCCGCCCGACATGATTTAGAAGTGCTGCAAAATATTTACGAATGCAGCAGCGAACAGTTGAGCAAGTGGGTGCGGGTAGCGGGTCAACTTGACGCAGTGCCTCCGATTTGGCATTCAGAAAGTGTAGCAGAACAGGGAGATTTGCCGCTGCACGGAAAACTGGAAAAATGGTCGAGCGCTACGGAATCTTTGGCAGCTTATTACCGACAGTTTGGCACGGGTTTGTTTGCCGAATATCGCGCTTTTGCGTGGCGGGAAGGGCAGTTGGCGACTATTTCGCATCCCGATGGCATCACTTTAAAAGAGTTGGTTTGCTGCGATTGGCAGCGGGATGCTCTGGTGAAAAATACGGAGTTTTTGCTTGCTGGTTATCCGGCTTTGCACGTTTTGCTGTACGGAAGCCGCGGTTCGGGCAAGTCTTCTTTGGTGAAGTCGCTGTTAAATGAATTTGGATGTCGCAATCTGCGCTTGATTGAAGTATCTAAATCGGATTTGCAAGATTTGCCGCTAATTGTCGAGCAGTTGCGGGGAGTTCCTCAAAAGTTTATTATTTTTGTGGACGACCTTTCCTTTGAAGAAGATGACGATGCTTTTAAAGCTCTGAAAGTTGTTTTGGAGGGGAATGTCACTGCTCGCTCTCAAAATGTGGTAGTTTACGCCACATCTAACAGGCGGCATTTAATTCGAGAGTTTTTTGACGACAGGCCTCGTCCCAGCGACGGAGATGAAGTTCACGCTTGGGATACTGTGCAGGAAAAACTTTCATTTAGCGATCGATTTGGCTTGACTTTAACTTTTGAACCGGCAGATCAAAACACTTATTTAACTATAGTCCGACATCTGGCAGAACTCGCTGGAATCAAACTCGCTCCCGATGATTTGGAACACCGCGCTAAAGAATGGGCAACTCGTCGCAATGGGCGATCGGGCAGGACTGCGCGGCAGTTTGTTGATTTCCTGAAAGCAGATTTAGCCATTTTTCACAAGTAGATCGTCTGCGCTGGGAGGGCGGGTTTTAGCCGAGATGTTACACCATTCTCAATAAGTTTTTTATGAACAGGCTTTTCGGCCTGTTCCACAATAAAATTCACTCTTTGTGGAACAGGCCGAAAAGCCTGTTCTTGAGAAGGGTAGAAGATGTCAGTTTTACCTGAAATATGGGAAGGCAATTCAGGATCTGAATAAACCCGCCATTGCAGCGCCGAAGGGCGAAATAAAAATTCTTAATTTTTTCATAATTTTATTGATAATAAATAACTAACAAAATTTGATATAATTATCAAAATCTCCAAAGAAACCTCCAGAGCCAGAACCCATCCTGACTCCCTAAATCCACCACTAAATAAAGAGGAAAATATCATGGGTTTATTTGATAAAGTATCGCAGACTCGCCAAGAAACGGACGTAACGTTAGGGCCTGCCGAAGCATTTGCGGCGATCGCGCTAATTGCAGTAGCAGCAGACGGTTACATCAATGACAGCGAAAGTAAAGCGATTAGCATGACGCTATCTCGGATGCAACTGTTCCGCAGTTATCCCGATGACGTAATGAGAAAAATGCTCGATCGCCTGCTGATGATTCTGCAACGGCAAGGAGTTGAGGTACTGTTTAATGCGGCTTTGGCAACGCTTCCCGACGAACTTAAAGAAACCGTTTTTGCTGTAACAACTGATATCGCTTTAGCAGATGGCGAGGTTTCAGAAGAAGAAGAACAACTTTTGAACGATCTTTACAGTGCCTTGGGGCTTTCCGAAGATATTGCCCTCAAGATTATAGACGTGATGTTGATTAAGAACAAAGGTTAAGAAATCAGGGGAAGGAGTGAGGAGGGCGAGTTTTACAATATAAAAAATTAGCGCCTACTTACTTAGCTAATAACTTCTCCAAAAGTGCGGGTTTACGGATATGATGGTTGGTAAAATTGCGATCCAATGTGCGATCGCCAGCTACTACCTCAAATGCCTTTCACTTACACCCGCACTGTTCACTTTCAAGATACCGATGCTGCTGGAGTCGTTTACTTTGCTAACGTTTTGGCGATGTGCCACGAAGCTTACGAGGCATCTCTAGCAGCATCGGGAATCAATCTCAAAGCATTTTTTAGCAATTCCGAGGTTGCCTTTCCCATAATTCATGCTAGTGTAGATTTTTATCGCCCAATGTTTGCGGGCGATCGGCTGATAATTCAATTGACGCCCAAACAAGTTACTGGCGACGAATTTGAAATTGCCTATCAAGTATTTTCTGAGGAAGTTGCAGGAAGAAGCGCTGCTAAAGCTCTTACTAAGCACGTCTGCATCGATGCAGTGGGCAGAACTAGAAAACAGCTATCTGAAGACTTGATGCAGTGGATGAGGAAAATTGAGAGTTGAGATTTCAGATTATACTAATTCTCAAAAGTCATGCAACAGTAGCTGTAGGGTGCGTCGCCACCTGCCAATCCTAAAAAAGAGTGACAATCTCAAAGCGACGCACCTTACCTCATAGTTCAGGAAACAAACCCAACACTCATGATTGTTGCTTTCTGGAGGCGAGAATTGGCATTAGTTCTATCTTTAAATAGTAGCAGGGAATGACAATCAAATTTCTGTTTTGTTGATAATTATTTCTGACTTTTTGATAGTATGTCAAATCGCAATTATGCCATTGTGGGCACGGGAGCTTTAGGCGGATTCTACGGTGCTAGACTGCAACAAGCAGGTTTAGAAGTCAATTTTTTGCTACGCAGCGATTACGATCATGTCAAAAAACACGGTTTGATTGTCGAGTCTCCCGAAGGCGACTTCACCCTCCCCCACGTCCGCGCCTACCACGACGCGCACAAAATGCCTAAGTGCGACGTAGTAATTGTAGCGCTGAAAACAACTCAAAATCACTTATTGCCCAAAATTTTGCCTCATTTATTAAAGGATAACGGCGCGGTTTTAGTTTTGCAAAACGGATTGAATGCCGAACCGGAAGTAGCTAAAATTGTGGGTGCAGAACGAGTGGTTGGCGGGCTGTGTTTTTTGTGTTCTTATAAAGTTGGGCCCGGTCATATCTGCCACCTAGATTACGGCACTATCACCCTGGGAGAATATGCCCAAGACTACAAAGCAATCGGTATTACTGATAGATTGCACCAAATTGCTAAGGATTTTAAACGTGCTCATATTCCTATTAAAATGAGCGAAGATTTGCTATTGTCAAGGTGGAAGAAGCTGGTTTGGAATATTCCTTATAACGGGCTGTCTGTAGTGTTGGATGCGAGAACTGACGAACTGATGGCTAATCCCGATACTCTGATTTTAGTTAAGGAAATCATGGGGGAAGTGGTAGCGGCAGCCAAAAGTTGCGATCGCATTATTCCCGATGACTTTATCCCACATATGCTCGACTACACTGAGAAAATGAAGCCTTACCGCACCAGCATGAAAATCGATTATGATGAATCGCGGCCCCTGGAAGTTGAGGCAATTTTTGGTAATCCGATACGGGTGGCGCAGCAAGCAGGTATTAAGTTGCGGCAAATAGAGGTACTTTACCGAATGTTAAAGTTTATGGATTTTCAAAGGCAAGAAGCGGAGAGGACGAGAAGGCTATTAGGTTTGTCGTAATTAGTCAGTTGACAGTTGACTCTTGACTGTTGACTGTTGACTGTTGACCGTTGACTGTTGACTGTTGTTAGGAGTCGGAAATAAGCATGAGAAATTTTGCCTTCTGCATTGATTGCGATCGCCTAATAATTATTGATATTTGATCGCAATCTTTTGCAATTGTTCTCGATTAACTTTGCCTTGAGAATTGCGCGGCAATTGTTCGACGATTACCCAATATTTCGGTCGCTTAAACTTGCTCAACTTATCTTCTATTGCCGCTTGCAGATTTTTGACAGTAACTTCGGAATTAGCGGGAACGTAGATAGCCGTAACGACTTGACCCCAATCTTTGTCTGGCAAGCCAATTACAGCAATGTCCGCAACTAAATTAGTCGATCGCACAACGGCTTCAACTTCCGCCGGAAATACATTTTCTCCGCCTGTGATAATTTTGTCGCTGCTGCGTCCGACGATATTTAAGCAGTTATTTTTATCAAAAAATCCCAAATCATCTAGTTGGAAGTATTGGCGATCGCCAAATTGTTCAGGATAATAACCCAACGCCAAAGATTTAGCATTTACCGCAATATTTCCGATTTTATTATAACACAACATATCACCTTTTGCACTGCGAATCGTTATTTTAGCATGGGGTAAAGTTTGACCGGAACTGTTATTGCCAGCGAGAAAATCTTCGGGTTTTAGTGTAGCAACTTGCGAGGCTGTTTCTGTCATGCCATAACTAGGCGCTAATTTGATTTGATAGTTTCTAGCTGTTTCTAAAAGTTCCGGCCAAGCGGGAGCACCGCCCAGAAGTACGGCACGAAACCGTCCCAGCCAATTAGCTGTATCTGGATTTTGCAGCAGCCGTTGCAGTTGAGTTGGAACTAAAGAAATGAAAAATTCTTCTGGTTCGAGGTCGCATATTTTACCCTTTTCTAATTCTTTAAAGGGCTGAATAGCCAGTTTTCCTCCGGTAGTAAACGATCGCATGAATTGCATTAAACCGCTGACGTGGTATAATGGCAAAACGCAGAACGAGTTGATTTTGTCAACTTGAAAATATTGTTGAAAACCTTGTACTGATGCGGTTAGTGTTTCCCAAGTGTGGATGGCAAAACGGATTTTTCCTGAAGAACCGCCGGTGGGAATCATGATTGTATCAAAACCGTTTTTAGTCGGCGAATAGAATTCGGGCGAATGGAATTCGCGGCTATACAAACGAAGTCCGCCTTCGCGGACTGGGATATGGGGATTTTTGGGAAGCGGGCATTGTCCCCAAATTAAGTCTGGTTGGACTAAATCAAAGACTTGTTGCCATTCTGGTTTTACCCAGTTTGGATTGCACAGAAAAATCGGGCATTTGGCGGCACGGGCGGCGATAAAACTGACCAGAAATTGCACGGGTTCTGGTTCTGCCAGACAAATTTTGGGTGGTGTTTTTTGTGCGGGATTTTGGGTAATTTCTTGAAATAGCCGATCGACAATTCGGGCAAATTCGCGACTGTCACAACCGATAAGCCAATCATCGGGCAAGCGATCCGCGATATCCAGGATATTTACTGTTAGATTTGTTGCCATAGATGCTGTCACCAAGTTTCTCGATTCAAAACAATTACAGGAGTTACGCACTCCGACAAAGAAACCGGGTTTTTTACCGAATTTGTCGGCTGCAACGGGTCTTTTCGTAAAAAACCCGGTTTCTGAACCCCAGGAGTAATCTAAAATCTAAAATCTAAAATCCAAAATCGAATGGTTGTCATCGAACCAGGAATCGGTGCCGAAGCCGAGTGCTCTCTTATTTAAAGACAATTCGGTTGCTAAATTTAAGGCTGCTTGTCGGCCGATTTCGGTTTCAAATACTGATGAGAAAACTGCATCTATATTGTGAGTTTGACAAAATTTTCGCAGTTGGGATGGGGAACCGCATATCGCAGGTTTAATGACGAAAATGCCCCGCCAGCCTTGGTTGTAGCACTCTTGGATGCGATCGAGGTTGGCAGCAGATTCGTCTAGGGCGAGATCAGTTGCATAAATAGCATTCAATTCTACCATTTCCTGAAACTGTGTTACTGGCAGCGGCTGTTCCAAAAATTCAATGTCTGCGGAAAAGTCGGGAGTTGCTTTTACCTTGTCGCAAGCTTCCAGCCATGTTTTAGCCTGCGAGTAATTGAGTCCCCCGTTGGCATCTAAGCGCAAAAATGCCGATTCTCGATCGCACAAATCGTGCATTGCTTGGATTAGCTGCTGAAAAATCTTTAATTCTTCCTCAATTGCAGCAACACCAATTTTCCATTTAAACGTGCGATATCCCTCTAACCAAAGCATTGGTAAAGCCTGCAAAGCTGTTTCACCTGCTGGCAATAAACCGCTGAACCGATTTTGCATTTTCTCCCCCTTTTGGGAAAGGTAAGTTAAATTTTCGCTTTTCTCCCCCCCTTGGCAAGGCAGGGCGGTTTCTTTCTTGGTAGGGGCCGTGCCCCCGTGCCGGCCCTTTTGGTCTGAAACCCCCATTCGATGGTTGGTGGCGGGGGTAGG
>NZ_JAUBOZ010000243.1:0-1458 GCF_036700475.1 Microcoleus sp. T2B6
GTAGATACTGTCTTGACCTGTCAAGGGGTAGCAGTCAAATAATTGGGGTCGAAAGGCTTTTGGGATTTTAAAATCCCAAAAGCTAAATGCACCAGTTTCCTCATCAGCGCACCAATCACCTGCATTTTGACCTTTCCACGACCCAATAATCTCTCACTCATGGCTTTGAGCAAGGGATTGTAACGCATCGCCACTACTGCTGGCATATATAATGCTTTTCGCAGTCGGACGTTTCCGGTGCAGGACAAACGAGTTTTGCCTTTAACCGAAGTCCCAGAACTCCGTTCGCTGGGAGTTAGACCAGCATAGGCTGCTAATTGACGAGCATTATCGTAATCGGAAAGCTCACCAATTTCAGCTAATAATATAGAAGCTGTTAAATCGCCTATGCCAGGAATTGAGGTCAACAAGTCACGCTGTTGTTTTAAGTGTGGGTGTTGGTCAAAATGGTCACTAATCAGTTTTTTGATTAGCTGTTGCTGTTGTTTAAGATACTCCAAGTGTTCGAGGGTAAGGGCAGCAACAGTTGGCGTAGCTGTCTCCAAACGGTTTTGTTCGCAAGTCATCATTTCTGTGACAGATTCGAGCCGTCGCAACAAAGCTTGTAATTCCTTGACTTCGGGCGCGGTTGGTGTCCACAGAGACGGTTTCATCGCCGCACAAAAACGAGCAATCAGTGCCGCATCTACGGAGTCAGTTTTAGTTCGTAGAAGTTCGCTTTTGGCAAACCCTTTAATCCTTGCGGGATTGACAATACTAACCTGAAAGCCCTCCCCATAGAGGAATTCGGCTAAAGCTTCTCCGTAGATGCTAGTAGCTTCCATACAAGCATGGAACTCGACTACACTTTGTTGTTTGAGCCAGTTATGCAAACTCTCAAACCCTTGAATATTGTTAGTAAACTTTTTGGGTTTAGTCGCACGACCTTCTCTCAGTAATGAGACATGAAAGTCTCTTTTACTGATGTCTATGCCTAAGACTGTTGATGTCATTTTTTGCTCCCGATGTACTCCGATTTATAAAAGAACCTGACAGGCAATTGAATACTAACCTTGTGAATGCAGGCTTTCCCGACGAGGCCGAGAGCCTAAGATACTGTCCAGTTTGTGTGCGCCTGTCATCAGTAATGGGAGCTTATCTACACAACAGACTTGTTTAGTCTAAGGGGCGGGCCAACTTCACCGATTTCTGATGTCCTTAAACAGCACTTTCTACTGAAACTTGCACCTTAGTCAGAAACTTTTGTTGTTTCTTTAGATTTACCTTAAATAAGGTACGCTCGCCTGAAAGTCGGCTCGATCAACTCATTGTCGGCTCGATCGCCTGAAATTCGGTACGATCGACTCATTGTCGGCTCGATCGCCTGAAATTCGGTACGATCGCCTGCTTGGTGTAACGATCCACTGACTGACGTAGCGATCTATCGCCTGACTCTTTTAAGATACAAGGGGCGGGTTC
>NZ_JAUBOZ010000012.1:0-61974 GCF_036700475.1 Microcoleus sp. T2B6
GACAAATCAAAAGTTCTGGCAAGCACCGACGCAAGTGTCATCACACCGCTAAATCCTGGTAATTTTTCCAGCATCCGTAGTGTGCCAGTTGTGCCAGCACCGCGCTACTTTACCAAGGAAGAAGCGGACGCAATGAAGGATTTAGCAAAGGAGAAAACAGACGGCGCAAAACAGTCTAAACGCGCCTATGAAGCACTGGCAAAAGTTGAAGAAGCCGATGCTAAAGTTCACCGGCATCACCGCAAATATGAAGGTGTTGTGGCTGATAATGAACTGGGTAAAAAACGCTCAGACACTCGACTAGCTAAGCACTTGCACAGCTTGCGTCCCGGATATGCCCGACTGGGCTTAGGGATTGACAAGGCTGACAGCGATGCCCGCACTCGGATTGATGAAATTAAAGCCAAACTGACGGGAGGGGCTAACTAAATGAAAGCGATGTATCTGGCAAATTACTTTGTTGCCGGATGCGTCGCTTTCTCCCTTTTGGGGTGGATAGCGAGTCTGCATCCGATGGCAATGAAAGCCGTCTCATTCTTGTTAGCAGCGATTGCGATTGCTTGGGGTTTGAGCTGGTTACTTGACTACTCCTTGAGCAAACTACTTAAGATTACAGTTGCTGATTTACAAGCAGTTCTAATCGGTGGTTTAGCGATGTTGCTGATTGGTTTTGGGGTGTTTTTATGCAGCTAAAACTGTTCGTTTTGAGCGCGTCCTCTGTCGTGCTGTGGCTGACTCCATTAGCAGCCCTGGACAAAACGCTAGACACTCACAAAGCACTGCAAGGTGTCAGCTTGTGTGCTGCGATTGCTTGTGCTGTTACCGCTGGTAATATCGCTCGTAAACTGTCTGAGCAAGGGGAGATTGAGGCAATTAAAGAGCGGGCAATCACTGCCGATGTGGTGGATGAAATCAGCACCAGCGTATACATTTCTCAGAAACAAAGACAACAGGAAGCAGAACAAATTCTGGCAACAAACGAACGAACAGACGAACAAGAGGCAGAACTCGATTCGATAAGAGAATCACTAGAACTTCTACTGAATAAGACTTCTGGCGATTCGGGCGAACTCGCAGTAGTGAATTTATCCACCAAGCAGCGCGAACAAGTCGAACTAATTCTGCAATGTCACGCGAAGGGCATCACTGGCAAGAATAAAATCCTTAAAGAAGTTTGGGGAGTGTCAGCCGGCAGTAGTCAATCCTACCGGGACGCGAAGGCTGAGTATGAATTTTTGATGCCATTTGTGAAGGGGGAAAGTGATGACTAGACAGCCGAATATACCAACCACGGCAGCTCTAAGATTGACTGGTACCAAGTCAGAAATAGAGTTAGTATTGGCGGTTTTGCGAGGTAAAGACTTCTTTTGGAAAACTAACGGCAAGTTCTACCCGCAGCGGGGAGATGATAATCAGTACGCCTACTACCTCAATGAATTGCAATTGCCTCAGCTTGGGGTAGCAGTGCCGGCAACACCAGGGGAACCACAACCTCGACAGTGGGACGCAGTTCTGGGTGGTCAGGGCACAGCAAAATCCGTCCGAAATTTCGGACAAGAGCCCCTCTGACGTGGCGGCGCTGAAATCCGTTCTGCGACTCACTCGTCTAGTGCTTTTACCTTTAAACCCGACGGGTGAGTTTTTGCAGAGAAACGGTACGTTTTTTTTTCGTTTTCTAGTCGGGTCGCGCAGGAAAAACACATGGAGGCAGTCCGCTAGGCGAAGTATTGTTACAATCAGTAGCAGACCACTAGCAGCCTCCTGCTGTGTGTCTGCGATAGCCACCATTAGTCAATTACAGGCATGAGAATCAGCACCGCATATTTCCGCAAAAAAAGGGTGGTTCCTTTCTCTATGCCCTAAAGTTTTCCAAAAACTGTAAACACCAAAAAACCGCTGCTCTAGATTGGAACCCTCGTGCAACGGCTTTTGGCAATCAAACTCGCTTAGGGCGAGAAAATTTCCATGTACGACAATTCTACTCCGATCGACGGTCAAGTTTCAAGTACCGCAAAATATTTATCTACCAAGCACCTCGCCGAATGGTGCGAGGGTTCAGCCGTATCAGAAGCGATCGCCCGTCTCAACATCGAATCGTTAACCGCCAAAGAACTCAACGAACACGTCCGTCCCAAAGAACATATTAAAACAGGGGGCTGGTGGTGTCGTGGCGTTAACTGGCGGACAGGCGTATTTATGGGTACGTGGTACGGACAAGGTAAGCCTGACAAACCACATCATCCCGAAGGTTCCAAGGAACGTAAATACCTCACAGGTAGCGGCATGGAACCCGACGCAATCTTCCTAGCAATGCCTGATAAAGATTATTGGGCAAAAGTTCACACTGACAAATCCATCCCTCGTCATTGGACAGAGGGAGCCAAAAAATCCGGCGCGGGTTTAAGTCTTGACCTAGCTGTAATCGCTCTAACGGGTGTGTGGAATTGGGGTAAAGATGGGGAACTTGCGCGCAGAGTGAAGGAGTGGGCACAACCTGACACCATCCACTACATAGATTTTGACTCCGACTATGCGGCCAACCCATCTTGCCGTGCAGCCATTTTGAAGTTTGGCCGATTACTGGAACAGGAGGGCTGCGAGGTACACGTCACGGTTTGGGATACCAAGTTTAAGGGGATGGATGATTTTATCAAAGCTAACGGCGGTGACGCATTCAAGGAGGCTGTAGCGAGCGCGCCAACTTTAGCCAAGTGGGAGAAACAGCTTAAAAAAGGCGATCGCAAAATTGACACAAACCCTAATAATTCTCTAACTCCTCACCCGCGCACGCATGAGAATGTAGTATCTTTGTCATCTTCTGGTAGTGAAAGCGACTACATCCCAGATACAGCGCCTGTCGGAGAGCAAAACTTTGTACTAAAAGCCGAGGAATATCTCTACTCCGAGGGTCGTTGGGCGTCTATCGCGGGACAGCTTTACTACTTCACTGGCACTCATTATGAACTGCGTCTAGAAGTGGTAGAGAAGCGGCGGATTCGAGATTATCTGAGTAACTACGTTGAGATGGTTCGGCACGTCCTTCGCAAGAAATACGCCAATTCTGCAAGCATTAATCAGGTTTATGACTGGGTAATTGCAGGTTTTGCGGTAGACCCAAATACTATTAATCCTGATGGATTAAACACCCCTGATGGAGTAATCAAAGTCAACGCTGACGGCACTTACAAGGTAGAACCACATGATCCAAAAAATATCTATACCTATGTCGGATGCAAGTATGCCCCCACGATTGACCCGGCAGATTGCGATCGCCTTTTAGAGTGTTTGGAGCCATCGCAGCGAGAAATTTTCCTGCGGACGGCCGCTGCTGCACTCAACCTAAAACTGGTGCGCTCAAAGTTGACGGGGCGGGGGGTAAAAGGTTTGCTCTGTCACGGAGAAGGCTCTAATGGTAAGGACACTTTACGCGCAGTGCTCGCTGCAGTTTATGGGAATGGAATGACTGGGAAGTCTTTGTCTGACTTCAGAGCCTATGACACCGGCCGCAAGTTTAATCTGTCCGGTCTGCTAGGGGGTGTCTGTAACTGGGCTTCAGAGAACACTGCAAAAGTAGACCTAGACAATATTCAGAGTCTTAAGCAGTTCATTACTGGTGACCCGATCGACATTGAACCCAAAGGTAAGGACAGCCACGAATACAAACCGATCGCTACTTTCTTTGCTAATTGCAATAAGTTGCCATCCATCACCGGAGGAACCGAGGCGATCGAGGGTCGGTACGGAATTCTGAATTTTGAAAAGACCTACACCAAAAACGCGATCGCTTCTGAGGGGCAATTAGAAGCTGACCCGCGCTTCAAGGATGATGAAAAGTTCATTTTGGAACAGATTGCACCCGCCATGCTTAACAAGATGTTGGAGCGATGGCCGCTACTACTTTCCGAGGGTATCGACTACAAGGCAACTAAGGAGGCCATGCAGAAAGCCCAGGAGGAAAGCCGTCATCTGTGGCAGTTTGTCCGTGACGCTGGCATTGAGGTACAAGCTGGTGGCCGCATTTACATCAAAGACTTGTGGGAACGTCTGCAAGAGTGGTACTTAGAAACGGGGACACTAGAAATTGAATCGAGCAATGGCGAGCGCAAAGATAAGCTGATTTGGCATGACCTACCCAACAAATACGACACACCTGTAAAAGCCATAAATCAAGTGTTTGCAAGGTTTTCAGAGATTTTTCCCAAAATCCAAAAAGTACGGCATACGGAGGGTGGTAGCCTTGATCCACTTAAAGGGCAATTCTATTTGTCTGGAATTGTACAAACTTTTGCTTCACTTGCTTCACTCTCCCACAGTGACAGGGATACAGGTTCACTCGCTGCTTCACTCACTCAATCAAGTGAAGCAGCGAGTGAACCTACAACCATTACTAGCAAGGGAAGTGAAGCAAGTGAAGCAGTTTTGCCAACTATTCTAGACTTTTGCAATTCTTTCTCTAAACTTTCCGACTCCGATAAGCAAAAACTGACAGAACTACTCACGGGCATCCCCTGTTCTGACCCGCTCAAGGCATTTAGGCTCGGAGACAAAGTGGCTGGCAACAAACCAGAGGACTCTAGCTATAACTGGCACGGCCGCATCGTTGAGATTCACACGAGCATCAGTTGCAAGGTTGACTGGCAAGAGCGCGAAAAACACAAGGGTGGACGGGTAATCTCAATGCTCTTCTGTAACCTGCGGAAAATTTAGCCACTGCCTGACAACTAACGGCTCAATCCTATCCCCCTTAACTGGGGGATTTTTGTGTCTACAAGTTTTGTCTACAATATGTTGACAGTGTAGACAGACATCAGTTATTGTAGACAAATACTGTATACAGGTGTCTACAATGAGTCAGAGTCAAGTCGTATCATTCAGGGCATCCGGTCACTTCCTGAACTGGATAGAAGCTCAGAAGCTAGACGGTGAGTCACTTAGTCAAGCTGCACAACGCATTCTCAAGGAAGTCTCAGGCACGTCTACAGCGCTGTCTACTTTGTCTACACCGATAGTGTCTACATCGTCTACAGATTTGTCTACACGAAGCAATGATAGCGTCGTGTCTACAGAAATTGTAGACACTGTAGACAAGGCTGTAGCCGATCGCCTTGACCCGGTGATGGAACGGATGGCCGCCATTGAGGAACGGCTGGGAAAATTGAGTGCCTGAGTGACGGCAACGATGAATCACTCAGGCAGGAACTGAAAGCGGCCAACAAGCAACTTGCAGAATGGGATAAAGAACTGAACCAGTTGCATGAGCGCAACGGCGATTTAGGACTGAAGGTGCAGATGTTGGAGCAAGAACTCAAGGAAGTGCAGCGCGATCGGGAAGCAATTAAAAACTTGGCTCCGACCGTCGCAGAATTTCCAGAGCCGGCCGACTTGCTCAACCAGTTGAGAGCGCGGCGTAAAAAGTCGAAGGCTGACCCGGATGATATGAAGGCAGTTTTGGACATATTGGCAGAGCTAGGCACTTGATTGTCTCCAATTTTGTCTCCAAATTGTCTCCAAATTGTCTCCAATTTGTCTCCAAACAGCCCGTCTTTGCCTCCAAATTGTCTCCAAATTGTCTCCAAAACGCCTTGTGCAACCATAGAGGCTAAGCCCTAGAAACGCCAAAACCCTTGATTTCTCAAGGGTTCTAGGTTTTTATAGACATAAGCGGGCAGCGGGAATCGAACCCGCATAATTAGCTTGGAAGGCTAAAGTTTTACCACTAAACTATGCCCGCGCACAGAAACTAAACATACCACAAGTCTCTGGGGATTGCAATAGGCCTGTGCAAAATTTTTGAATACCTCCCTCACACAGGCTGAATCGGGACTTGCGGCCCGATCGCCCCCTCACCCCTAAAATCCCCGTCTCCAATGCGGGGTAAGGCTTTACGGATGGAAATAATCGTAAATTTGCTGCGCCAGACGCGGGCCAATCCCAGAAACTTCTGCCAACTCTTCGGGAGTCGCTAAACGGAGATAGTCGATCGACCGAAAATGTGCCAACAATTGTTTTTGTCGGTGGTGTCCCAATCCGGGAATTTCATCAAGGCGCGATCGCTTCATTCTCTCGCTTCTGCGATCCCGGTGAAAACTCACAGCAAACCTGTGCGCTTCATCTCGCACCCGGCGCAATAATTGTACCCCAGGCTGCTCAGAATTAGTTGGAAGTGGCAAAGATTCCCCCGGCAAAAATATCTCCTCTCGCTGCTTTGCCAAACTGACAACGCGCAACTCTTCTAGCAAATTCATCTCCCGCAAAACAGCCACAACTGCTGACAGTTGACCTTTGCCGCCATCTATCATAATTAAGTCGGGTTTGTCGGAAATAGTATGAGAAACCGATGATAAATTGCTGAGTTCTTCCGGTTCTTCTAACTCGCTAAATCCCTCTTCCATCTTTCCTCTTTCTTCTTCCTTCAATCCTCGGAATCGGCGACCGATAACTTCTGCTAAACTAGCAAAATCATCAGAATGACCCGATTTAATTTCAGGATTTTTAATTTTGTAATGGCGGTAGTGTTGATTTGCGGGCAAACCGTCAATAAATACCACGCGGGAAGCTACGGCGTCAGAACCTTGAATGTGAGAAATATCGTAACCTTCAATGCGGCGAGGAACTTCTGGCAAATCGAGAATCTCTGCTAAATCTTCCATTGCTTGAGAATTGCGATCGCTCAATCTTTGCATTCTCGCCAATTCATACTCAGCATTGCGTTCCACCATCTCAATCAACTCTGCCTTAGTTTGCCGCTGCGGAGTCAAAATGGTAACTTTTCGCCCCTTACGGTTGCTCAACCAATCTGCTAATATTTCTCCTTCTGGCAATTCGTACTGCACTGAAATTTCGCTGGGAATTTCTACAGATTCGACATTTTGATAGTGTTCTTCCAACACGCGCTGCAAAATCGCTCCGGCCTCTACCCCCCCTCCTTCCCTCCCTTGCCCAGGAGGAAAGGAAAGAGAAAGTTGAGATAACTCTTCCCCCCCCGATTGTAGGGGCGGTGCCCCCGTGCCCGCCCTGAGTTGGGAGGGTATTTCCGCCATAAATCCCAATCTTCCGACCAATTGACCTGCACGAATTTGGAACAATTGGACGCAAGCGTGCTGACTATCGGCCGCAAGTGCGATCGCATCTCTGGAAACAGTATCGTCTGGCAAAGAGACTTTTTGACCCGCACTCAAAGACTGCAAACCCTTAATTTGGTCGCGAATGCGCGCCGCCGTTTCAAAGTTTAAATCTTCGGCAGCTTGTTCCATTTGCGGCGCTAACAAGTCGAGTAATTCCTGAGTTCTTCCCTGGAAAATCATCGCTACTTTTTGGATGATTTTACGATACTCCTCCGGCGAAGTTAACCCTTGACAAACGCCAACGCAGCGCCCGATGTCGTAGTTCAGACAGGGACGGTCTTTAAACAGCGGTTGAGGGCGCTGCCGCAGGGGGAAAATTCGCTTAATTAAATGCAGCGTACTCCGCAGCGCCCCTGTATCGACGTAGGGGCCATAGTAGCGGTCTTTGGCACTACCGGCCCGGCGTTTGCGGGTGATAAAAATGCGCGGGTATTCCTCCGACCAAGTTATGCACAAATAAGGATATTTTTTATCATCTTTCAGAAGGACATTAAAGTAAGGTTGGTGCTGTTTTACGAGGTTTGCTTCTAACGCCAAAGCTTCCGCTTCTGTGTCTGTGGCGATGAATTCAATTTCGCGCACTTGCTGCACCATCATCGCGATGCGGGGGCTGAGATTTTGACTTTCGCGGAAGTATGAACGGACGCGGTTTCGGAGTTTTTTGGATTTGCCGATGTAAAGGATGCGATCGCTCTCGTCTCGCATTAAATATACACCAGGAACCGCCGGGATTTCTTTGAGGCGACTTTCTAGGCGTTCCGAGTCTTTAACTAACGGCAGAGTTTTTGTGGATGGCATTGCAAGCTATCTCAGCAAAATAGAGACTGATTGTACACTCTTTTATTTTACCTTAATTGTGCCGATTTTTACTGCTGCTACCGTCGCCAAACCCACTGAATACACTTAAAAATTAGTTACAAAATCTGAGATAAAAACTTGCGCGTGCGTTCTTCCTTCGGATTCTGAAAAAACTCTTCCGGCTCAGCTTCTTCAACTAAAACGCCGCCATCCATCAACACAATGCGATCGGCAACTTCGCGCGCAAACCCGACTTCGTGAGTCACAACCACCATTGTAATTCCCGTTTGAGCCAAATTTCGCATTACATCTAAAACTTCCCGCACCATCTCCGGGTCTAATGCTGATGTCGGTTCATCAAATAACATGATTTTAGGCTGCATGGCTAGAGAACGTGCAATAGCGACCCGCTGCTGCTGTCCTCCAGACAACTGTCCGGGATATTTTTTTGCTTGTTCCAAAATGCCCACTCTTTCTAAGAGTTGCATCGCCACTTCTTCGGCTTTTTTCTTCGGCCAGCGGCGCACCCATACTGGCGCTAGCATGACGTTTTGCAAGACTGATAAGTGGGGAAACAGGTTAAATTGCTGAAACACCATTCCTACTTCGCTGCGAATTGTCTCAATGTTGCGTAAGTCGTGGGAAAGTTCGATGCCGTCGATCGTAATTTTACCTTGTTGGTATTCTTCTAAGGCGTTGAATGTGCGAATAAACGTCGATTTTCCCGAACCAGATGGCCCCATCACCACAACCACTTCACCTCGGTTTACCGTCATGCTGACACCGCGCAGTACGTGAAATTGTCCGTACCATTTGTGGACGTTTTCGGCTACGATTACTTGTTCGGGGGCTGTTAGTTGAGTTTCCATATTTTTTTATTTCTTAACCGCTGATGAACGCGGATGAACGCAGATATTTTTTTACCTTTGACCTACTTCTAAAGTTCGCTCAATTTTGCGGCTTGCTAGGGACATTGAGTAGCAAAAAATCCAATAAATGATGCCGACAAATACGTAAACTTCGGCGTATCTGCCGATATAGGATGGATTTGCTAAAACTGCGCGGGATATTCCTATTAATTCTAACATTCCGAATAGAGAGAGCAGGGAAGTATCCATAAATAATCCGATGAATTGACCGCCGATCGCAGGAATGACTATTCGCAGTGCTTGAGGCAGTACAATGAGAATTGTAAGCAGGGGTGTATTGAGTCCGATCGACCTAGCTGCTTCTATTTGTCCCCTAGGCACAGCCTGCAAGCCACCGCGCACGTTTTCTGCCAAGTAAGCTGCACTGAATAGAGTCAGTCCAGCGATGGCTCTAATTACTCTATCTAATTTCGGATATTCGGGCGGCAAAAAGAGTTGCAGCATCACTTGACCTAAAAATAAAATGCCAATTAATGGTAAACCGCGAATAATTTCAATGTATAAGGTTGATAACAGTCTTACAACTGGCAAAGAACTTTGTCGGCCGAGTGCTAGCAATACTCCCAAAGGAAAGGAAAGCACAATACTAATAACTGCTAAAAACAGCGTCAATACTAAACCGCCCCAATCATTTGTTGACACTTCGGTCAAACCCAACCCGCCTTTAATTAGCCACAAAACTATTGGGAAAGAAAGAACCCAAATTGCAGGCATCCAGTCCATGATTTTTGGGTAAACTTGCCTTCCGATGGCATAGCTGGCGGCGGCTGCGATAATAATTCCTAAGAGGTAGAGGCGAGAGGTTAGGTCGATCGGCGAAATGACCGCACCCACAACCGCAGCACCGAGTATAATTAGTAAAGGCGGATTCCAAAGACGTTCTTGCCGCTGAATGTTTCCCCAAGTTAATCCTCCCAACAAAGCAATTATGGCCGTTACTATCCACAGGCGCCAGTAAGAATCACTGGGAAATCTGCCCGCGAAAAATAGCGGCAAGTTGGCTTCTAATACGCGCCATTGAGCTTTTGTTGTTGCCCAAACGATAATTCCTTTAATAGTTTGGAAGGCGATAATTAGGCAAACTACTGTCAGAATGCTGTTGTACCAGGTACTAAATAAATTTTTGCGCGCCCAATTCCAAGGGGTAGGCGATTCGGTGGCTGGGGGCGGTAATACAGGTATTGTTTCCATTTTATTGGTTGCTCATTAATTATTAATTATTAATTGCACTGGCTAAAATACCTAAAATTTTATTAACCTCGGTGAGGTAATACTCGGTCAAATCTATTTCAATTACTTGATTTTTTAATTTGAGAAATTTCCAGATATTTCCGCTAGTTACAGCGCCAAAAATCGCCGGAATATCGTTGCCTTCACGTTCATTAAATATTCTAGCTGCCAACATTTCTGCTACGCACTGTCCCAATTCACTATTGAGATTTTCCGGTTTTGCTTCTACAATTATAATGACTGGTGCAACAACTAACAAAAGTCCTGATGAATTGCCAATTAGAAAATCGCAACTACCGTCTAAGCCTCTTTCGGAGTCAACATTAAAGTCAATACCGGAAAATAAGCTAATTCGATTTTGTAATTGTTCTCTAAGTTCAATTAAAATTGGTGCTGTAATCATTTCAGCGCGGGATTTCTGGGTATTACTTGCGAGACCTAACGGTACACTGCGCTTGAGAGTTTCTGCTAGTAGTTGGCTGCATTCTAAGTTGGGTTCTTTGCCAAACAAATTGGCGACTTCCGAATACTTTAATTCAAATGTTTGGACTGCGCCCTCTAAACTAAAATCCCTGTACGCCATTTTTCTATTTCCTTTGATCGCCGTTGTAAAATTTCCCACATTAACTCTTTACCTTTCCTTGATTTGTACAGTTTTATTGTACCAATTCATGAACAGAGAAACTATCAAACTAATTGTTAGATATGTTACCATGATAATTAACATTGCTTCGATCGCCCTACCGGTCTGATTCAACGTGGGAGAGCCCACCACAAAATAAACGTCGGGATAAGCAACCGCAACCGCTAAACTCGAATTCTTAGCTAAATTCAGATACTGACTGGTTAAAGGCGGCACAATCACCCGCAAAGCTTGGGGCAAAATTACCATCCGCATCATTGTTCCAGACTTCAGCCCTAAAGACTTTCCCGCTTCCCACTGGCCTCTCGATACTGACTGAATTCCGGCCCGGACAATTTCTGCAATGTAACTGCCAGTATACAAGCTGAGCCCTGTCACCAAGGCTGCAAATTCTGGAGTGAGTTTTAATCCTCCTTCGAGTTGCAATCCTGCTGTCAGGCGGGGAAAATCTAGGCGAAAAGGCAGATTTTTGGTAATAATCAAAGCTAAGATTGCACTCAGCCCGATCGCACCTAGAGCCCAAAACAACTGTCTTCCCGGCTTAGCTTCTTCCAACATCACCCGCGCCCGCCACATCCACAGCCCCGCCGCTGCCAAAACTCCGACAGTTAGCAAAATCAACCAAATCTCAAAACCCGGCAAAGCGACAGGCCAAGGTACAGCAATGCCGCGATTTGTCAAGTAAATTGGCCCGCGTAACTGCGGGTTGTCTTCCAGTTTTGGCAGGGAAATGAAAACGGCAAAATACCAGAAAAATAATTGCAGCAATAACGGCGTATTTCGTAAAATTTCCACATACAAACCAGCCAAACTCCGCAGCAGCCAATTGTCGGAAAGGCGCGCAATTCCTACCGTCAAACCCGCAACTGTTGCGAAAATAATGCCGAGACCCATCACCCGCAGCGAGTTGATTAAACCGACAAAATAAGCGTGTCTGTAACTGTTTTCGGGACTGTAGGGAATCACGCTTTCGCCGATGTCAAAGGATGCTTGGGAATTGAGAAAGTCAAATCCAAATGCAATCCCCAGTTGCGAGTAATTGGCGCCCAGATTGTCCCCGAGAATGGCGATAACAACTATTACTAAAATTAGGGCGATCGCCTGTCCGGCTATTTTCCAGAAGCGATCGTCCCGCAGGAGTTTTGATATATCTTGAAAATAGGGAAATTTCTGGGCTTTGCCCGGTTGAGGTTCTGGGTTCATAAGTTAAATTATATTTTATAAATCTGCTGGCAACTCCAGCCGAGATTGAGCTTTGGTGCGTGATATCGTTTCCGGTTGCATCGGAATGATTTAACCGCAGAGGGCGCAGAGAACGCAGAGGGAGAGAATATAGAGATGAATTATTCCGATGCTACCGGATTTGATATGACTTGATAGTTACTCGATTGGCGATCGGGATTTTTCAAGTCACGCACTCTACATAGCTTTGGTGCGTGACTTGAAAGTTACTCGATTGGCGATCGGGATTTTCACCGTCACGCACCCTACATAGCTTTGGTGCGTGACTGTTAACAGTCAACAGTCAACAGTCAACAGTTAACAGTTAACTAAAATTAGCGG
Organism: Microcoleus sp. T2B6; assembly: GCF_036700475.1. Taxonomy (NCBI): domain Bacteria; kingdom Bacillati; phylum Cyanobacteriota; class Cyanophyceae; order Oscillatoriales; family Microcoleaceae; genus Microcoleus; species Microcoleus sp. T2B6. The sequence continues at coordinate 12,288 of NZ_JAUBOZ010000012.1, forward strand.
AATGGCGGCGAGTAAAGCAAACCGCCATCTTTCCAGAGTCTGTTTTGCCCCCGTTCTAACTTGAGTGTACTTTTGGGGCCAAGGTTGCGATCGTACATTTCCCCGTAATTCCCCACTTTCTTCACAACGCGGACGGCGTAGTCGTTCGGGAGTCCGAAACCTTTACCTAAATCTCCTTCTGTTCCTAGCAAACGTTTGACGCTGGGGTCTGTAGTGCTTGCCACAATTTGGTCTACATTTCCCGAATTAATTCCCAAATCTTCAGCTTCAATCGTCGCAAAAACGATCCATCTCACCGCATCAGCCCATTTAGGATCGCCGCTTTTTACCGCTGGGGCTAAGGGTTCTTTTGACATCACGATCGGCAAAACAACATTATTATCGGGATTCGGCAGAGTTGTCCGCTTAGAAACAAGTTGCGATCGATCGGCAGTAACACCTTGACAGCGACCTTCTTGATAGGTAGCAAAGGTAGAATTCACATCTTCAAACACGACAGGAGTGTATTTAACTCCTATTTTTCGCATTTGGTCAGACAAATTTTGTTCGGTGCTCGTACCTGTCTGCACGCAGATAGATTTGCCCGCAAAATCTTTTAAACTTTTGATGCCGCTGTCTTTTTTGACCATGATGCTTTGAGAGTCATAAAAGATCACCGGGGCAAATTCCAGTCCGGTAGTGCTGTCGCGACTCGCGGTGTAGGTAGTATTTCGGCTGAGAATGTCGATTTCTCCCGCCTGCAAAACTGTAAATCTATCTTTAGCGTTGAGTTTTCGGTACTCGACTTTTTCGGGGTCGTCAAATATTGCCGCCGCCACAGCCCTGCACACATCCACATCCAGTCCCGAATATTTGCCTTTTTCGTCTACAAAGCTAAAACCCGGCAGTTCGCCGCTGACGCCGCAAATCAGTTTGCCGCGGCTGATAATTGTATCTATCCGGCTGGAACCTTGTTGCGAGTTGCCGCCCGCTGCAGTTGTTGCTGTTGTTTGTCCGGTTTGTGCCGATCTATCCCTACAAGACGCCAACGGTGCCACAAACAACACACTTGCTAGTAGCAGAAATCCCCATTTACGCATAGATTTTAATAGAACGCTTTCCTGACAATCCTACCTTGTAGCTGTCAGAACTGTGGCGATCGGCGATCTACACAGCCTCCGGTTTCAAATTAGCCGTTCTGCATCCGGTGGTGCACAGCGGCAACTGCCCCGACTACCCGCCTGTTTTTTTTTTGAGCAAACTGGGAGCCCAGAGTTAGAAACCCGGTTTCTGGCTGGAGATCTGGTCGTCAAACCTAAGATTTATCCCTGAAACCCGGTTTCTTTTCTGCTATTTCTGCCCAGCGCGAGCGATCGTCGCCCTTCCCTGGAATATTTATCCGATTTTGATTGAATTGGCTCACATTAGCTCTGGTGCTAGGCGCTGCTCAGCTAAATCGCGGATTAGGCACAGCCGAGACTGGATGTATTCGTCCAATAAATCTGCTTCTTTGCCATTAAGCGCAGAGTTCGTCTTTAACTGCTTCAGCAGCCACTGTACCAGGGTGGCATCGTCTAAATTGACTAACAGAGTAGCTTGGGTGGTCTCAATTAATGACCAGAGTTGGCGTAACATGACTGGAGTCATAAAACCTCGTTGAGCGTAAATACGCACTTAATGGGCGGGCATAGCGAAAAGCTGGTCTTGGTGTCTCAAGCCGATAGACGAAAAGCACCCTCATATCCACCGGCTTAATGATTATTTTATATTTGACCACAATAACTTAAGACAGTAGTGCCATAAGCTACAACACACAAGATGTTATAAGAGTTCCCAATTCCTTCACATTGAGATAAACATCTTGATAAAACATTAAAAATCTTTACACGCGCTCGCTTGCGGGGGCTGCCAAGAGCCGTGCGCGATCGGGTCCGATAGTCCGGCTCGCCAGAAAATTAATTAAGCTGTGGCGCATTTAAATTGTATATTTCAATGCCGTATTCCCCACTCGTCAAATCCTCTACCCCTGTCCTCTTCTCGCTCTCGAACATAGCAGCAAATAACTCCAGCACAAATACGGCTAGAATAGTTTAACTATTTAGTTAGTTTTAGCTGGTATTACTAAATTAGTAAACCCTGGCTAAAGCGTTAGAGCGCGGGACTTTTGCTGTTCTAACTGAAGCTTCAACTTGACCTCATTTGGTAGTCAGAAGTAGTCATGGCGTGATGTTCTAGGTTTCAATCCCTACAGCGGAAAAGTTCAAGTCTCGCAAATAGCCTCTAGACCTCTTGTGTTGTCTTGGGTATTATGGAGAAGTTCCTACTCGTTGGGAAGACTAATTAAATGAAAGCTCTCCTTGCCAAAAGAAGCGACGTTGCTTACTGGCATCTCCTTTTCTGGGGGATATTAGTTGGTGAGAAACTTTCCTTGCCAAAAAAAGCGACACTGCTTACTGGCATCCTCATTTGTTGGGGAAACAAAATTAAAGGGAAAAGCCCGGATAGCCTATGTGGCAGTTCGGGTTTTTGGGTTCTTACTGGGGGAAATTTCGGCGATGCTGCCGATCCAAGGTCGGAAAAGTCTCATATCCTGACCTAGCTGTAGCGGTTCCTATTTTTTGGTAGCAGCCTGCAGTCGCTTCTGAGCAAGCTTCTCGTAAGACGGCAATTTGTGTTTTTTGAAAAGATTAGCTGCTTGCTGAAAGTCTGCCTTAGCTTTATCAGTGACTCCCATCCTTTCATGGGCATCACCGCGATTTAGATAGGCGATCGCGTCATTGGGTGGGAGTATGCCGACTTTTAAGGTTCCGTTAAAACAGTCAATTGCAGATTCCAGTTGTCCTAGCTGTGCGTAACTCTGGCCAATTTTAAAGTTAGATTCTGCCGATTTTTGAATTAGTGGACGATGCTTCTCTCGAAAATCCTCAATCTCATCCTTGCTGTAAAGCGAACTGTCTACGTCCATTTCCTCTGCGCGACCATCTGCAATCGCTTCGTTTAACGCAGCGGCTCCCGCTTCGTTGTACTTCTGAATGGCTTCCTTGTGTTTTCCCGCTGCTGCTAATTTGTCTGCTGAGGCCTCCAGACTATCAGAACTTTCGGTGATTTTTCGCCCTTCGCTTTCGGTTAGCGCATCTGCGTAGCAAGTTTTTTCCAGACCTGGCTCAAGCTGAGTGGTTTCAGCTTCTTTGTCCGAAGTTACTGGAACTGGGAGTGGGACTGGAACGGGAACGACTAAACAGCTATGACAAGTTAGGAGTGCGATCGCGAATGCCGTTGTTTTGCCAAAAGTGGACAGGTTGATGTAGGCGGCCATGTTTTGAGGAGTGATAGGGGGTATCAATATTTTCTCAGAACACCAGACAAAGCAAAATAGCACTCGCAGCCCGCCAAGTATTTTATTTTGGGCGGGCTGAACATTTAAAACCCTATTATTTAATTTGGCTGCACTTAGGATGCCTCCAGCTTACTCAGCCGCCACAAACTTTTGAACCCGCGCCAGAATTATTTCTAATTCAGCGATGATTTTTGTAGCCCCCTCCAAATCATTTGATTCGGCCCGACTTTGAAGCTGATCTGCCATATCGGGCATTAACCGCACCGCCGCCGTAGCGCTGACACCTTTAATTTGATGAGCGTGGCGCGCCAGTCCCTCCATATCTCCAGAGGCGATCGCCCCCTTAGCAGCTTCTAAATAACTACCAGTATCCACCACAAAAGCTTGCAGTATTTCCCGCTCAAACTCTAAATCAGCGCCCGAAATTTCGTGCAAACGTGCCATATCGACTACCGATTCGATATCTGGGGGATCAGAGTTTTGAAGTTCCTCGCCATTAAAATTGGGAGTTTTAATTTTTAACTTGGCCGACCAATTTTCTAGTACCGATTTTAACTTTTCGATCGCAATAGGTTTGCTAATATAATCGTCCATGCCCGCCGCCAGACACTTTTCCCGATCGCCCTTCAAAGCATTAGCCGTCATCGCAATCACCACCGTCTTTTGATGCGGCTCCATCGAACCAGCCGCAGCATTTGCCGCTTCCAGGCGGCGCAATTCCCGCGTTGCTTCGTAACCGTCCAAAACCGGCATCTGACAGTCCATCAACACAATGTCATACTTTTTCAGAGCAACCATAGATAGCGCCTCTGCGCCGTTATTGGCGACATCTGCGGTGCATCCCAAAACTCTGAGTTGATTGAGACCAACTTTTTGATTGATTGGAGTATCTTCAACTAACAAAATCTTTAAAGTTGCTAACTGCCGGTTGTCAATAGCTGAGGCTCGATTGGAGGTGGGATTTGCCAGAGGCTCATCAATCGGCGTCATTGGGGCGATCGCATTCGCCAAGCAATCAAATAGTCGGTGAGCTTTAACAGGTTTAGTTAAATACCCGCTAAAACCGCTATCTACCAAGCGTTTCGCCTCTGCAAGCTGAGTCATTGAAGTCAGCACCACCCAATGCGTCTGCTGCATTGCCGGCTCAGAAATCCTCAAGCGTTCGAGACTTCCCGCCACCATTTCCGGCAACTGAATATCAACCAAAACGATATCGTAAGGGGAATTAACGCTAACAGCTTTGTACAGAGATGCGATCGTCATCCAACCGTTCTCAACCTCCTCAACTTCCATTCCCCACAAAACAGCCATTCTCACTAGCACTTTTCGCACTGTCGGCTTATCGCTGGCAACTAACATTTTTCGCCCCGCCAGCACCGTTTCAAAATTCACGTCACACGCTGTCCCGACAGCGGTTAAATTTTCCGTAACTGTCGGCACAGTAAACCAAAAAGTCGAGCCTTGGCCAGGGGTACTTTCCACACCGATTTGCCCATCCATTAACTCCACCAACTCCTTAGAAATAGCCAGCCCCAAACCTGTGCCACCGTATTTTCTTGTCGTAGAGGCATCAACTTGAGTAAAAGATTGAAACAGCTTTTTTTTGTCTTCGGGAGCAATCCCAATTCCTGTATCTGTGACTTTAAACAGCAGGAGCATAGAGTCATTGTTTTCTATTTTTAACGGTTCGATATTCTCTAAAATTTTCTGATTATCGCTACCTGCCAACAACCCAGGATTACTAGCATTAGCAACCTCAATTACCACTTCTCCTGCTTCTGTAAACTTAATAGCATTGTTGATTAAATTAGTGAGTATTTGCCGCAACCGCGCTGCATCGCCTTTAATTTGCAGCGGCACATCGCTGTCAATCAGCGCCACCACTTCTATACCTTTTGCTTGTGCTGGATTAGCCAACAAATCCAGCACTTCATCCAGACAGATACTGAGGTTAAATTCGATTGTTTCTAAGCGCATTTCTCCTGCTTCCAGTTTGGAGAGATCCAGAATATCGTTAATGATGGAGAGTAAATTTTGACCGCTGAGTTTCAGCGTCTGTACAAAGTCAAGTTGTTCGGGAGTAAGATTTGTTTTCAGCAGCAAATCAGTCATCCCCATCACTCCATTCATCGGAGTGCGGATTTCGTGACTCATATTTGCTAAAAATAGCGACTTCATTCGAGAGGCTTCTAGGGCCGCTTCTCGGGCCTGCTGCGCTTGTTCAAAAAGAGTAGATTGCTGAATGGCGATCGCCAACTGCACGCTCAACCTTCCCAGCAAATCCATCTCAGAATCAGTCCAAACACGCGGAGCGTTGCACTGATGGGCAATCAGCAATCCCCACAACCGATTTTGACTCGTTTCCAAACTCCTTCCCGGCAGTTCACTTCGAGTTTCCGGCGAATATTCGACTGCCAACCCCTGACTTTCATCCCCTATAAAAATTGGTACAACTAAATTAGCCCTTACCTGCAAACTAGCAAGTAAATCTCGGTGTTCCTCGCTCAAATCGGCAGTATAAATATCTGCCATTGCTTGAATTGTTCCTGCACTGTACAGCCATACAAAACTTTCCCCAAAGGATGTTCTTTGAACTTTTCTGCCCAGCAGTGGCATCCAATCATCCCCTACAGATTCCACAACCACAATCGCTGTTTCCTCGGAATCAAAACGATAAATTACCGTGCGGTCAGTGGCCAGCAACTGCCGCACTTCTTGTACAGCAGTGCTCAGAGTTTGAGTGAGGTTGAGAGACTGCCGGACTCGCTGGGCGATCGCCGAAACCAGCCGTTCTTGTTCTGCTTGTTCGCGCAGCCTTCTCTCAGCTTGCTTGCGTTCGGTGACATCGCGAATTACCGCAGCAAAGCACAGCGGTTCGGTGGTTTGAGGGTGCTTGACCAGAAAAGCATTCATCACAACATCAATGGGTTGTCCGGTGGCCAAGTGCTGCATTTGACCTTCGCCTTGCCACTGGCCATGACTGATAATTGTTGGTAAAATCTCTTGACTGAATTTCTGTTGAAAATAGGGCCCAATATAATCCCATATCTCCGTATAAAGCACTCCCGAAAGATTCTCTACACCCACCAGTTTTCGTCCGGCTTCGTTGACAAACAGCGTTTGGCCTTTCAGGGTAGCCATACCGATAAAATCGCTGCTGTTTTCAATCAGCGACACAAATTTTTGCCGTTCTTCTTCTCCTTTTTTGCGTTCGGTAATGTCGCGCTTGACGCAGACATGACAAATTACATCGTCGGCGTTGTTAATCACAGAGTATGCCGCAACGTCGATCGCCAGCGTCTGGCCGCCTTTAGTGGAGTTAGTAATTTCGCCCCGAAAACTTCCTGTTTTTGCTAAACTTTGGGCAATTGCCAAAAAGCGATCCCCCGCAACCAGCGGCGAAGCTTCTGCTTCTAATTCCGCGTCTGTGTATCCTAGAAGTGTTTGGTGAGCAAGATTTTGTTCGACGAAAAATCCGTCAGCATCGATAATGACGATCGCATCGTTGGAGTTTAAAAATATTTCTCGATAAAGTTTTAGTTTTTCCTCAGCTCGCTTGCGTTCGCTGATGTCTCTTTTGACACTTACATAACAAACTACATCCCCAGCATCATTTAAAACCGCAAAAGCCGAAACCTCGACCTCAACTGTTCCTTCTTGCACAGCCTTAATAAAGGTCATTTCGCCTCGGTAACTCCTAGTTTCTGCCAAGCTTTGCATTACCGAGGCAAATCCCTGTTCTCCCATGTGAGTTGCCGGGGTTTTTCCCCACAATTTAGACGAACTGTGGCCCAGCAAAGCCGTGTGAGCTTGATTTGTTTCTAAGTAATAGCCTTGGGGGTCTAAGATCGCGATCGCATCGTTGGATTTCAAAAAGATTTGTTGATAAAGTTGCAGCTTCCGTTCAGCTTGTTTCCGGGCGCTAATATCTGTGAACAAGCCGTAGTAAACTATCTCCCCCGATGCTTGAAATTCTGGCTGAGAAGCTCCTTGCACCCATTTAAGTTTTCCTGACGGAGTGACAATTCTTCCTTCCCAGCGCCAAGGCTGCAAATTTTCAGCAGAAAGCGTCACCGAGTTGAGAAAATCATCTCGATCTTCGGGATGAATCATGTCAACAATTACATTAAAATTCTGCTGAGCAGCCTCTGGTTCTATTTCATACAATTCTCGGCAGCCCGCGCTCACAAACGAGAAGGCCATTGAGCCGTCTGGATGCAAGTCAATTTGATATACCGTACCCGGTACGCTAGCAGTAATTTTTTGCAGTTGGGCTTGGCTTTGATTCCTGGCTTCATCTGTGGCCTGCAATTGACCAATCTCTCTAGAAAAACCCAAAACCCCAAATATATTACCCTCTGCATCGCACACTGGCACTTTTTGCGTGTCAAAGATGTGCTGTTTGCCACCTTGAAAGACGATCGCCTGGTAGGGATTGCGAACCCTCTCCCCAGCCAGCACAGCTCGATCTTCCTCGCGGATGCCCCTAATTTTGCCGTTGCGATCGCCAAATACTAATTCGGCTGAAAACCCTAATTCAATATCATCTTTGCCGATAATTTCCGCAACATTTTTGCCCACATATTCAGCAAAACTTTGATTGACAAAAATGTATCTAAAGTTTCTATCTTTCGCAAAAACTCTGTCCGGGGCCTCGTCCATTACAGCCCGCAACAATAGTTCTTGAATTACCGAATCCAGAGCAAAATTATTTTTAACTTTATCCTTGACAATGGTCGTTTTAGCTGCTAAAATAGTTAACTGTTTTGTACAAATTTGAGCGACTGTGTGGAGCAAACAAAGGTGTTCCAAATTAAAAGCAGTTGCCTGCTCTGCACCAATGAAAAATACTCCCAACAATTCTTCACTTTCATCTGGGTTGGCTGGTGCCATCAAGACCGACTGAAACTCAGCAATTGGTGGCGGAGTGATGTTGTGCGCCCAGTCCCGATTGCCGGCAAGCCATTCAGCGCGAGCAGCTTGCAAGCGCCCTTCAATTTCGGCTTTTGCGCTAGCACTTAAGGGCTGTAAGTGTTGCAGGTATAGTCGATCGTCCGGTGGCGTCAAAATTGCGATCGCATCTGTGGGAATGAGGCGATCGAGATATGTCAGACACGCAGACCAAATTTCCTCAGCACTGAGAGCGAGTTGTACTTTCTCCGTAAGTTCGTTGAGAACTTGCAGTTCCAAGGTACGCTGGCGGACTTTTGCTTTGAGGCTGGCGGCTAGGATTTGCATAGTGCTCACCACGCTGGTTTGCTTATATTATAATAATTATTGATTTTCAAATTTTTGTAAACAATCATCTTAAAATATATCTGACGAAAAGACAACGGTTTTATATTTAAATTACCTTCACTCGCTAAAAAACCAAGGCGCGATCGGGAGCAAATCGGCACCGCAAAGCACCAGGTTCGCTCCCGAAGCGAGATTAAACGGCGAAGTTATCCCATTAAAATCACGTTATCGATGACGTGAATGACGCCGTTATCAGCTTCGATATCCGCAGCGACAACAGTAGCATTTTTCACCTCAAAACCGTCAGAACAATCAATTTTAATCGGCGAACCTTCCAAGGAAGTAACAAAACCGAGTTTTGCCAAATCAGCTTTCATAAACTTGCCGGAGACGACGTGAAACATCAAAATCCTAGTCAGTTGGGGAACGTTCTGCACTAGGGTTGTGATAGTTCCCGGTGGCAATTTCGCAAAAGCATCGTCAGTGGGTGCAAAGACAGTGAAAGGGCCCGGACTTTTGAGCGCGTCTACTAAATTAGCTACTTGCACGGCTGTTACGAGGGTTTGGAACGAACCCGCACCTACGGCAATATCAACAATATCAGGCATTGTGTTTTACCTCATCTGGGAAAAAAGTTCTATTAAGTATCGTAAACTGAGGCGGGCAACAATACCTAATGTCTTTTTTGAAAAATTGGTAATTCTTTTGTAGTCAGGACTTCAATCCTCAGATTTTTGATGAGGACTTCAGTCCTCACTACAAACCTAATAATATAGGACTTACACATGGGGGCCCAGAAACCGGTTTTTTTACGAAAATACTTCGTTAAAAACCACAGATTAGGTAAAAAAACCAGTTTCGAGGAGTCGGAGTGCGTAAGTCCTGTAATAGTTATTTTACCCGATATAATATTACTAACCGCTTGGCAATTTAACGGCGCGGTGCTTTTAAATTGCTACAAGACTGCTGGCGATTGTGATACCAAAACCTCGGTTTCTAAATCTGCTACTTCACCATTGAGGTTTTCTCCCTTGTGAATGCTAAAACTGCCGTACAAAATTGAAATTTCAAAAATGTCTGTAGTAATCACCGCAGGCTTGCGGTGTTCGGCATCGCCCAAAGAAATTCCGAAGAATTCAGCTTCCAGTTCGCTAACTGCCTCTTCATCGTGTACAGTCCAATTGATATCGCGACAGTGTTTGAATTCCAGCATATAAGGCAATCTTTCTTCGGGATTGTAGACGCATTCAATTAATACTTCGTTTCCCCATAAAGATACGTTTACTTTTGTGATTAAAGATGTAAAACCACCCAATCCAAGCAAGTTATAGTCATCCTTCCAATCACTCATTTAATTTTTCTCCCGTATTGTGAGTACCTGGAATTAAATTACCAAATTCGTCTCTCGTCCGCAATAATTTACCATCTCTATGCAGACGCAAACCTTTGTTGATATTTCTTCCATCTGAACCAGATTTCGGTGCAGCCGTTCTAATCACTTCACCGTTAGGACGGATCATTACTGTTGACTTATCAAAAAATTTATATGCAACATAACCATCTCTAGTAGTTCTGATTTCTGCACCCAGTCCGCGCAAAAAGTCATCGACTTCTTGGCGAGTCATCCCGGTTAAGTCTCCAAACTCAGATGCAATTCCATTTCCTCCAACTCCCTGACTCGGCACGCAAGTCTCCTCACCAACCATTGCCTTTTCGAGTTTAGCACATTACCTTTTGCAAGTAGCTACGCAATACGCTTGTGATACCAAAACCTCTGTTTCTCAACTCATTCCCAAGTCTTTTATCTAAAATCTCACAGCTAACATCGAAATTACTAAACGACTGCTTGCGCTTGTGATACCAAAACCTCTGTCTCTAAATCTTCAGCATTTAGGTTTTCTCCCTTGTGAATGCTAAAACTGCCGTACAAAATAGAAATTTCAAAAATATCAGTATGAATTAAAGCTGCTTTCCGGTGCGCGTCTTCACCTAAATGAAAACCAATCAAATCAGCTTCAGGATCTTTGACATCTTCAGGATGGAACACCTCCCAACTGATGTCTCGGCAGTCATGAAATACTATGCTATAAGGCAATCGATCGCCTGTCGGATCGTAAATACATTCAAATAAAATTTCATTTCCCCACAAAGACACATTGACATTTGTGATGAGGGATGTAAGTCCACCTAAATTAAGCAAGTTGTAGTCATCGGGCATATTAATTACTCACTTTTTCTCCAGTATTGTGCGTCCCAGGAATCTTATTGCCAAATTCATCGCGTGTTTTGACCAAGCTGCCATCTTTGTCAAGACGCAAACCTTTGTTTATTTTTCGGCCATCGGAACCGTATCTGGGAGCTGGGGTGCGTACAACTTCACCATCAGGACGGATATTGACTCGCGAACGATCGGCAAATTCGTATTCAAGATAACCCCCGTCAGTAGTTCTGATTTCTGCACCCAGTCCGCGCAAAAAGTCATCGACTTCTTGGCGAGTCATCCCGGTTAAGTCTCCAAACTCAGATGCAATTCCATTTCCTCCAACTCCCTGACTCGGCACGCAAGTCTCCTCACCAACCATTGCCTTTTCGAGTTTAGCACATTACCTTTTGCAAGTAGCTACGCAATACGCTTGTGATACCAAAACCTCTGTTTCTCAACTCATTCCCAAGTCTTTTATCTAAAATCTCACAGCTAACATCGAAATTACTAAACGACTGCTTGCGCTTGTGATACCAAAACCTCTGTCTCTAAATCTTCAGCATTTAGGTTTTCTCCCTTGTGAATGCTAAAACTGCCGTACAAAATAGAAATTTCAAAAATATCAGTATGAATCAAAGCTGCTTTCCGGTGCGCGTTTTCACCCAAATGAAAACCAATCAAATCAGCTAATGGTTCTTTTACTTCCTCTTCATCATGCACCTCCCACATAATTTCTCGGCAGTCTTGAAAAACTAAAGAGTAAGGCAATTGAGCGCCTGTAGGATCGTAGATACATTCCAGTAATACTTCATTCCCCCACAAAGACACATTGACATTTTTCACGAGGGATGTAAGTCCACCTAAATTAAGCAAGTTGTAGTCATCAGGCATATTAATTACTCACTTTTTCTCCAGTAATGTGCGTATCAGGAATCTGATTGCCAAATTCATCGCGTGTTTGGAGTACGCTACCATCTTTGTCAAGACGCAAACCCCAGTTTATTCTTCTACCATCTGAGCCATATCGCGGTGCCCGCAGGCGAACAACTTCACTATTAGTGCGGATGATGACTTTTGACCTGTCAGAAAATTTGTATTCAACATAATTTCCTGAAGAAATTTTTACCTTAGCACCCAATCCGCGCAAAAAATCATCGACTTCTTCGCGAGTCATCCCGGTTAAGTCTCCAAACTCAGATGCAATTCCATTTCCTCCAACTCCCTGACTCGGCACGCAAGTCTCCTCACCAACCATTGCCTTTTTGAGTTTAGCACGGTTGAAGAATGGGAACAAGGAAGTTCGGCAACGGATTCGCTTTCTGAGGATGTAACGGAAGAAGGAAGAAGGAAGAAGGAAGAAGTTCGGCAACGGATTATGTAACGGATGTAACGGATGTAACGGATGTCAGTCCGAGGGAAGTCGGAAGAAGGAAGAAGGAAAGATCATTCCTCAAACTCGCAATGCCCAATGCTTTTCGGCCCAATTATCAATTCCCAATGACCAATAATCAATTCCCAAAACAAATAGGGGGTGCCTTGCGCCCCCCTACTAATTAACTAACTAAAGTAGGAAACAATTATTAGCCACCGATTTGAACTTTAACCACGCGGTTCTTTTCCGCTTCCGCTTTGGGCAAATTCAGGTGCAAAACTCCATTTTTGTACTCAGCTTGTACGCTGTCATTTTGAACCCGTGCGGGTAGGGGAATCACCCGGCGGAACGAACCGTAGCGGAACTCAGAGCGGGTCATGCCTTTATCTTCACTCTTAGTTTCTTGACGGCGTTCGCCACTGATAGCAACAGCTTCTGCGGTTACTTGTACGTCCAAATCCTTAGCTTCCATGCCCGGAACTTCTAATTTAAGGTGGATGGCTTCGGGAGTTTCATCGAGTTCGGCGGGGGGTACAAAAGCAACACCGTTAGATGCGCGATCGGTTGCCGGTGTCAAGCTATCAAACAACCGATTCATTTCTCGCTGCAAGGAGTCCATTTCCCGCAAAGGTTCCCAACGAATAAGTGCCATAACTAATACCTCGACTATCTGAAGTTTTTAGGGGTTGAGAAACACTTGACTCAACTTGTATTTAATATATTCCAGCTCCCGAAACTGGGGAATTCGGTTTTCCGCAAAAAGAGCGATCGCATTTCCGAACATTCGCGATCGGTATTGTAAAATCATCAAAAGGGGCGGGTATCCGATCCAACCCGAACCCAGCAATTTTAGATTTTAGATTCGCTCGAGGAATTCTCATCTAAAATCTAAAATCGAAGGTTCGATTAACTCCACCGCGAATGCTGATAAGAAGCGTAGGTATCAAACAAAGCACCCACCAAACTAAAAGTTAGACCGATTACGAAAAAACCCTGGAGGGGACAGCCGCTGCCGAAAGTAGCTAAGAACTGCAAAATCAGCTCTTCTCCAGAACGACCAACTCCTTGGAGAGCAGGCACGAAGCCAATCAGCGAAAAGCTAGTCAATCCTGCGCCGATTAACAATACGGGGGCGACAAAGCTCAACAGGCCCGTCAGCAGTACAGAGCGAAGAAAATTGGGAAAAATGCTCATAAGAGTCAGTAAATTCAGCTAAACTGCCGAAAGGTACAAGCAAACAAAACTTGTCCTTTTCTACAATAGGCAGCGATCGCCCTCAGTGGCCGGTTCTGTCAGAAATCTTAAATGTTAGAGAAAAAACTTGTTTAAGATTTGTAGATAAATTTCATTTTTGGCAGTTGTTCTATACTCGAAATCCCCTTGAGCACCACTACATCTTCGAGCCTCAGTTTGTGGAGTCAGCGGTTGCTGGCAGCAGCTTTATTGGGCGGCCAAGTCATGCTGCACTTGCTGAGGGGCAAAATTCACCGCCGCAACACCCTCGACCAAATGGCAGCAGTCGGCCCGGAATCTCTGCTGATTGCTTTGCTGACTGCGGGTTTTGTCGGCATGGTATTTACTATTCAGGTAGCGAGGGAGTTTATTAACCTCGGTGCAGGCAATGTCGTCGGTGGCGTTTTGGCTTTGTCTTTGACGCGCGAACTCGGCCCCGTCTTAACAGCCGTAATCGTGACGGGACGGGTAGGTTCGGCTTTTGCAGCGGAAATCGGCACGATGCAGGTAACAGAACAGATAGATGCCCTGCTGATGCTCAGAACAGACCCGATCGACTATTTAGTAATTCCCCGCGTCCTTGCTTGCTGCTTGATGCTGCCAATTTTAACTATCATGTGTCTCGTCACCGGCGTCGCGGGCGGACTGCTGATTGCTACGACGATGTACGGCATCTCTCAAAGCGTGTTTTTAGAATCAGTCCGCAATTTCCTGAGTCTGTGGGATATTTGCAGCGCGGCAATTAAGGCTTTTGTATTCGGTGGTTTGATTGCTGTAATCGGCACTAGCTGGGGTTTGACCACCACCGGCGGGGCAAAAGGCGTCGGCCAATCGACTACTACGGCGGTGGTGACGGCTTTACTGGCTATTTTTATTGTGAACTTTTTCCTGACTTGGCTGATGTTTCAGGGGACGGGCTCTAGCGTACTCAAAGGCTTGTAAGCTAGGAAACGGTAAAATATAAAGTATTGACAAAATTCGTTTAACTTAAACCCGTGAATAGCACTGCCTCTTCGACTGCGCCGGCAAGTACGATCGAACTCGCCCCGAGTTATGCCATTCCCCTAGTCCTGGTACTGGCGGGCCTAGCGCTGCTGTTCGTGCAGAAGTGGGTGAGTTTGCCACTTTCGCTGTTCGGCTTGTTTCTGATGTACCAAGCCGCCACCATCCGGCTGCAATTTACCCCAACTGATTTGGACATTTATCGATCGTCCAACTTAATCCGCCGCTTTCCTTACCGAGAATGGCAAAATTGGCGGATATTTTGGCCCGCTGTGCCGATTTTGTTCTATTTCAAAGAAATTAACAGCATTCACTTTCTGCCGGTTCTGTTCGATCGTAAAATGCTACAGACCTGCTTAGAACAGCGCTGTCCCCGTCAAGACTAAAAAAGTTGTTAATTTTTAATTTTTAACTTTTCCGTGCCCACGCCGAACAAAATTTCCCATGAATTCAGACGAATCTCCAACCCAAGAACCGCAACCACAACCAGCCGCGCCAAGCGGTGACGGCGAAGTCGATTTACCCGTGAATGAGACGGAGTACGAAGTTCTATCTCAAACACGAGATTTGTGGATCGACGAAAATGAACTGCCAGCCCAACTCCCGGCAGAAACAGACCCGCCGCTGGACGAGGAAGATGCCGAAATCGCCCAATTCGTGGACGAAGCAGGCGCAATCGCCCAAATTCCGCCCAACACCGACGAGGCCGAATCAGAAAGTCCGATCGCTCAAATCGAGCCTCCCACAGACTCCCAGCCAACAGCAATCCCAGAAACGGTAACGCACATCCCAGAAAATGTTACCGAACAGTTGGCAGAGAGAGTCCAAGAATTGCAGCAGCAAGAACAAGCTTTGACTGAAAAAATTGCCGCATTGGAAGCCGACAAAGCCAATGCTATAGAAGCGTTGGGCCAGGCTCAAGCATCGATCGGGCGTTTGGTACAAGACGGCTTGATTCAACTAGATCAGCGCAAACAAGCGCTACAAATCGAAGTAGAAAAACTAGAACGCCGGCGCGATCGAATTCAGAAGGAAATGCGAACCACTTTTGCCGGCGTTTCCCAAGATTTAGCAATTCGAGTCCAGGGTTTCAAAGACTATTTAGTAGGCAGTTTGCAGGATTTGGCCGCCACCGCCGAACTCTTAGATTTGACGCCGCCGGTGCAAGAGACGCCCAAGCAAATTCCTGCTGAGGAGTCTCAATCCTCAGCAGCGGTAAATCCCAAATTTGCCGAACAGGGATTTCAAGAACAAGCCAAACAAATTCGCCGCACCCTCGATCAATACCGTACTGTCCCCGACTACTACGGCCCGCCTTGGCAACTCCGCCGCACTTTTGAACCCATCCACGCGGAACGAGTTTCTAACTGGTTTTTCACCCAAGGAGGAAGGGGTGCTTTGCGGACTATGGGTTCGCGCTTGCAAAATATCTTGATTACTTCGACAATTATTTCTGTACTCAGAAGCGTCTACGGTGGACGGGTGCGGACTTTGGTTCTCGCCAACAGTCCCGAACGTTTGGGAGAGTGGCGCCGGGGTTTGCAGGACTGTTTGGGCATTACTCGCAGCGATTTTGGCCCGGAAAGGGGGATTATTATGTTTGAGTCTGCGGAGGCTTTGGCTCAAAAAGCCGATCGACTGGTGAAAGATGGTAAATTGCCACTAATTGTCATTGATGAAACTGAGGATTTAATTAGTTTGTCAATCCTGCAATTTCCGTTATGGCTGGCCTTTGCTGCCGATCCGCAAACTTTGACGACTGCTAAGGATTTTTGAGCAAGTCCGGGCGAATATAATTCGCTGCTATACAAACTTTCGTCCGCCTGCGCGGACTGAAGAAACTCAGAGGGAAATTGACCGGAATTGGTTGTTCCTTCTTCTTCCTTCTTCCTTCTTCCTTCTGCCTTCTTCCTTCTGCTGTACACGAAATATCAAATTAAAAAATGGCTAGCTGGATAATTTTAAATGGCGCATTGCTAATAGCAGCTTATCTGCTGGGTTCGATTCCTACGGGGTACGCCTTGGGGAAATGGATGCTAGGAATTGATATTCGAGAGGTTGGTTCGGGTTCGACTGGTGCGACTAACGTACTGAGGACTTTGGGGAAGTGGCCAGGGTTGGGGGTTTTGTTGGTTGATGTGTTGAAGGGGGTAAGTGCGATCGTCCTAATCCGCTACATTTATGCGCTCGATTTTACCCACCAGCTAGCAACCGCCGCCGGTATAGAAAATACTGCAACTCTCCTCCCTTGGATGGCAACTTTGGCCGGTTTCTCTGCTGTTTTGGGCCACAGCAAATCAATCTGGCTGGGGTTTACCGGCGGTAAATCTGTGGCTACGAGTTTGGGAGTTTTGCTGGGTTTGTACTGGCCAGTTGGTTTGGGAACTTTCGGAATTTTCGGGATAGTATTTGCGGTGTCGCGAATTGTTTCTTTAAGTTCGATTATAGGGGCAATTAGCGTTGCTGGATTGATGTTTGCTTTACATCAGCCGCTGGCTTATGTATTGTTTGGAATTGCGGGCGGTGTGTTTGTAATTGTACGGCACCGGAGCAATATTCAGCGTCTGTTGAATGGTACGGAACCGAGAATTGGGCAGAAATTGGAAACAGCAGCTAGCGATTGATATTACCCACAGTCAGGACACGGCACTACAATTAATCGGGTGATGGTTACATCCAAGCCAGGAAGATTGATTATTTTGCGGTAGGGAAACGGCATTGCCGTGTCCTCCGTTGCTGAATTAGTCCTAGATACAGAAACCTGGTTTTTTACGGAAATAGTGCATTTTAGCCTTTAACACTGAGGAAAAACCCGGTTTTTTTGGTATTGATGCGTAATATTATGTCCGATCGATCGCCCATAATACAATTGCCGGGGCGGGTTTGTGAGATTGTCCGTTTTTGGCAAATATTATTGGTGAACCCGCCCCTACAGGAATCAGGGTAATCGACCGGACATGATATAACTCCTGTGAATGTAAAATGCGATCGCCTTTTTAGAACCCAGACAAATTCGGCGAAGTCGGGGATTTGGGTATAGCGCTTAATAAAATCCCTAAAATTTTTCCGACATCGCTCAGATAATACTCGATCGCATCAATAGAAACAATATTGCCCTCTAACTTCAAAAATCTCCACACAGTACCCGATGTCACGGCTCCATAAATGATGGGAATCTGATTTCCTTCTTCCTCATTAAATAACTGAGCCGCTAACATCTCCGCTGCACACTGCCCGAAACCAGCCTTAATATCTTCTTTTTTAGCTTCAACAAGGGTAATCACAGGGGCGCTGATAAACAGCCGTTCCGCTGACAAACTCATTAAAAAATCACAGGTTCCATTTAATCCTTTTTCAGGAGCTACATTAAACTCGGAACCTGAAAATAAACCAATCTGATAATTTAACTGCCGCCTAACTTCAAGTAAAATTGGTGCAATAATCAGTTCGGATCGAGCTTTTTCCGTATTTATATCTACTGCTAATGCTGCGTTTTCTTTCAACGCTACTTTCAGGATTTCGCTAGATTCTACTTCTGATATATCGGCAAACAAATCTTGATTTTCGTTAAGAGTTAAGTCAAATTGCTTGACAAGTTCCTTCAGCTTGAAGTCGCTATAAGCCATCTTAAATTCTCTGTTTTTATTTACCTAATTCTTGAGAACGCAAACAAGCTGCTTTCACTGCTTCGATTAGGGCAGAACGAAAGCCGTTACTCTCTAATTTAGCAATTCCCGCAATAGTTGTACCGCCGGGACTCGTAACTTGATCTTTCAATTGTGCCGGGTGCATTCCCGTTTCTTGCATTAGCTTCGCTGTACCAAATACTGTTTGTAAAGCTAATTGAGAGGCGATCGCCCGTGGCAGTCCTGCACAAACTCCGCCATCTGTCAAGGCCTCTATCAAAATTGCTACATAACCAGGCCCGGAACCCGAAAGCCCAGTCACCGCATCGAGCATACTCTCAGGTACTTCTACCACTTCTCCCACGGCCTGAAAGATGCGCTTTACCAATTCTAAATCAGCCGGTTGCACGAGTTTTCCCGGAGCGATCGCGCTCATTCCCGCCCCTACCGTTGCCGGAGTATTCGGCATCACCCGCAGCACTCCCCGCCCCGGAAACGCCGGTTCTAGCTTGCTCAGTGGCACTCCTGCCAAAATCGACACTACCAGCGCTTCTGGCTGGGAATTAGCCGTTTCTCCATTATTTCCTTGTTTGCGATCGGCCGCCACCGCCAACTCCAAAGCTACCGTATCAAAAACTTGCGGTTTAATCGCCAAAAACAGCACTTCTGTAGCCGCAGCAACTTCTAGATTGCTGGCTGTTGTTCCAATCCCGTATTTGTTAGCCAAAAACTCGCGGCGCTTTACCCCAGGCTCGCTCACCAATATTTCTGAAGGCAAATAAACTTTTTGTGCTATTAAGCGGGATAAGAGAGCTTCTCCCATTACCCCACCGCCGATCGTACCAAATTTTATGTTAGTCATTAGTCATTAGTCATTAGTCATTAGTCATTAGTCATTAGTCATTAGTCATTAGTCATTAGTCATTAGTCATTAGTCTACAGTGCTACCTTGTAGGGTGCGTCGCCCGCAACAATCTACAAGTTTTCTCGAACATCTGAAAGCGACGCACCTTACTATTTTATGCTAGTCATTAGTCATTAATTATTAGTTGCCATTAGTTATCAGTCAACTGTCTTAGCTAAGAGTTAAGCGCCCAGAACTTGCAGAATACAAAATTCAGGAGCTGGCTAGTTAAAAGCTTACTGGCTAATAACTAAAGACTAAAGACAGATGACTAATGACTAATAACTGCTGACTAATAACTACTGAGCTACTGGAGCTTGTTCTGCCGGCCAGACTGTCGGTGCAGGAGCAGCAGCACGAGGGCGTCCTTGAGCAGGAGGCACTTCGTGAACCACACCAGACTGAGTTCTCACCTGCACGCAGCTAGGCGTAAACAAGAAAATACTTTCGCCAATTCGCTCTTGATGACCGTCAAGGGCATAAGTACCGCCCGCCACAAAGTCCACAGCTCTTTGCGCTTGGTCTGGGTCCATCACCGTCAGGTTCAAAACCACAGACTTGCGTTCCTTAAGGGCTCGAATTGCTGCCGGCATCTCTTCAAAAGTGCGCGGCTCCATTACTACTACTTCCGAAATCCCGTTCATAGCTCCAGGCATTCCAATCACGTTATTCATTACTGACCCTACTCCCCCGGTTGGTGCAACGACATCCATACCTGTCGATCCTACTACTGACCGCTCTCGCATTCTACGATTTTGACGACGTTCTTCTTCGGCTGCTGCGACGGCAGCGGGGTTGGGTTCAGGCGCTTGGTAAAAGTTCTGATACCGCTCCCCTTCCGTTTCGTCGTACACGTCATCGTACTCAGGCTCATTGTTGATGCCTACAAAATCTCGCAGTTTAGAAAAAATATTCATGATTCACGCTCCTTCACGACTTTGCTGCCCCGACTATACTCGCGTTGCGCGTTAGTCGCGGGTGGCTGACTATTCTATATTTAACCCAAATTGTCTTTATCAGAAGATTTCAATTATTTATCCCCTCCTAGAGCCAAATAAGGTTTGTCCTAGCCGTACCATAGTAGCACCTGCTTGAATTGCCAAATGATAATCTCCCGACATCCCCATCGAGAGCTGCTGCATTTGAATGCAGGGCAAATTTTGCTGCTGGATTTTCTGTGCAAGTTCGCGAGTGCTGTTAAATAATTCTAGGATTTGCGAGTCATCTAATCCCAGCGGAGGAATTGTCATCAAACCTTGAATTTTGATATGCTGACATTTGTTGAGTTCTGGAAGGTCGGCCAGCAGTTCTGGAACGCTCCAGCCGTATTTGTCCGGGTCGGGCAACATTTTGACTTGCAGGCAGACTTGGGGAGAGCAGGACTGTTCGCCCGCCAAGCGCGAAAGTCGCTGAGCAAGCTTTAAATTGTCGAGAGAGTGAATCCACTGGAAATGCTCTAGGGCCTTGGCGGCTTTGTTGGCTTGCAAGTGCCCGATCAAGTGCCAGTTGATATCCGGTAAATCTTGCAGTTGGCTTTGTTTTTCGGCAGTCTCTTGAACCTTACTCTCGCCAAAATCCCGGATACCGGCGTCGTATGCTTCGCGGATAGCATCAGTCGGTACCTGTTTGGTAACGGCAATTAACCGCACTGATTCCGGCAAGTGTTGGCGAATGCTGTTAATTCGAGAGGCTATGGTCATGGGTGCTCAACGCTCTTGACGGGAGGGAAGGAAAATTTAGACAGTTACCAATTACAAAATTACTGATTTTCGTTATTGAAATGTGCGCTGGTGAATGGTCTGCAATTGGTCGTACTCCTGATATTGACCGCTGCGACGCAGGGTTCGCAGGCGAATTTCGACCATGAGGCGAGCGTCGGAGCGACTGATTGGTTCAAATCTCAGCCCCCCAGGGCCGTTTGTCACCAAAAAAAACAGGCGTTGGGCGTATAGGGTGGTAAATAATTCTTGGCTGTCTTCAACCTGGGATACCCTGAAGAGGAGGCCAAAGTTTGGATGATTCAGGTAAGTTTCGGTAGTCATTCACACTCACAATCTATCAATTTTAGATTAAAGATTTCGATTTTAGATTTTAGTTTCGTTCGATCGCCCGACGGCGTTGTTTGAGAGCGGGGTACAAAGGGCGATCGCCGTAGCCGTGCAATAGTCTCCGTCGTGGCTGAGGCTTAATTGCCACTGGCAATTTCCCCAAACAGAGGCTTGTGCTGCTGCGGTTCCGTGCAGTTGCACATTGGGAGCACCGTTTTCGGAGCGCCGAATTTCCACATCTGCATACCGTATTCCCCGCCATCCCGTGCCTAGAGCTTTGACAACGGCTTCTTTTGCTGCCCAGCGACCCGCTAGCTGGTTGCAGGAAACTCGATTCATTTTACCTTTAATGCTGCTGTGTTGAGAATTTAGTTGCCCGCAATCCCTTTGTTCGGCGGGTGTGTAAACTTTTTCGAGAAAGCGATCGCCAAACCGGTCTAATGCGGCTTGAATGCGCGGAACATATACGATATCTGTCCCAAGATAGATGTTCAAGGTCTGGGTTCTCTAAATATTTGCCTCCATTACTTTAGCAGGACTGTCGCGTACCAGACAAAACTTACTCAAATCTAGGCCCGTGCTCCAAACCCCGCTCGAATCCAGGGCTGTTTCATTCTCTTGTAGGGTCAATCCCTCGTGAAGAGCCCCGATATCTGAAACTCGAATCAGTCCTTCCCAATTCTTCAATCTCAAATCTAATCAATCAATCAATCAATCTAAAATCTAAAATCTAAAATCTAAAATCTTAACTGTCCCAACCCCAAACAAAGCGGGCGCTCCAGAGGATGAGCAAGCAGCCGAGGGCGATCCAGTCTCGGATTTTCAATTGCAACTGGTGCCATTCTACACGGTGTCGATCGGGACTGGTGAAGCCGCGAACTTTCATGGCGCTGGCTATTTGTTCAGCTCGCAGGAGCAAGTTTTCTAACAGCCGCTCCGCTATCATCAACCACACTTGAGCGGCGCTGCGAAATCCGAGTTTTTTCCAGTTTATCGCTCTGGTTCTGACCGATCGCACTAAATTTTGTATTTCTTCCAATACTAGGGGAATAAATCGCAAAGATAAAGTTAATGTTAAGGCTATTTCGGTAATAGGCCAGTTCAAGCGACGCAAGGGCTGCATTAAGTTTTCAAGGGCGGCGGTAATTTCTTCGCTGGCTGTGGTGAGAAGGTAGAGGTTGGTGCTGTAAATTACTGTGAAAAATAGGGTGCTGACGTTGATAGCTAAATCTAGGGATTTGCGGGTGATTTTAATCGGGCCTTGTTTTAATAAAACGTAGCGGTAGTTTGTGGGTTGGGGGAGTTGATTTGGGCTTTGGGCTTTGGGATTGGGGATTGGGGAGTTTGAGCCTAAGTTAAAAGGTTTATACCAGGGTTTTGGTTGGGGCGGGGGTGGAAGAGTTGCGGGCTGTTGGGAAAAGGTTAATTCGTCGGCGGGGATGCGGGGCTGGTGTTCTGCGGGGAGTCCGTCGGGGGCGATCGCGCTGAGGCAAAATATTAATAGGCAGAATAGCAGCAGCAGTCCCATTTGCTGTTTCCACACGCGCAGGGGAATGGCTGCTGTTAGTGTCAGTACGATTAACATTCCTACTAGCATCAGCCGCCAGATGGGATTGGCGAGTATGGGCGCAATCAGAAATGTCATCAACCAGGCTAGTTTTACGCGGGAGTCTAGCCGGTGAAGCCAGGTTACGGGTTGTTCTAGGTAAAGTCCTATGGGGAGCGATCTAAGTAAGTCCATTTGGGATTTTAGATTTTAGATTTTAGATTTTAGATTGTCGATTATTAATAATACTAATTTATTGAACCGCGAAGACGCGAAGGACGCGAAGCAAGACAAGAGAAGAAAGAGAATAGAATAGAAAAAAACGCAATTTGCTTTGATCGTTAAATTGCGTTTTTTATGGGTCTTCCGTACTTAGTGTACTAATTTATCTGAAATTAATGGCTTAAATTTTTACACAACCAGGATTTCCGGTCTTACTTTAGTTAATTTGGAGCCATTTTTTCCTTCGATTCATACATAGCTTGGGTTTTAACTACTTAAACTAATAGTTTGGCACACTAAGTACGGAAGAGCCTTTTTTATTGAATCGAAAATCGAAAATTACTTGACGCGCAGTGCTCTATTTGTTGTGCTCATTTCGGTGGCACGAACTTTTTTGCCTCTCCAAAGTAGCCGCATTGGTGTACCGGTAAAGCCGAGGTGTTTGCGGAATTGGCTTTCCATGTAGCGGCGGTAATTTTCTGTGAAGCGTTTGGGATCGTTGACAAATAGGGCGATTGTCGGTGGCTGCGATCGCACTTGAGTACCGTAATAGATTTTGCCTTGTTTTCCTTGGCGGGTAACTGGGGCTGAGTGCCAGGTTGTGGCTTCTTCTATGACTTCGTTAATGACGGCGGTAGTGACGCGGCGCTTGTGTTCGTCGGAGGCTTTGTCTACTAATTCAATGATTTTTTCAACACGCTGTCCACTCATGGCGCTAACAAAAATCATTTCTGCCCAGTCGAGGAAATAAAGTCGGGTTCTGACTTCTCTTTCGTACTCGTAGATTGTGTCGGAGTCTTTTTCTACGGCATCCCATTTGTTGACGACTATGATGCAGGCTCGACCTTCTTGGCTGATGCGATCGGCTAATTTTTGGTCTTGATCTGTAACGCCGTCAATTGCGTCAATTACTAACAGTATGACGTTGGCGCGGCGGATGGCTTTGAAAGCGCGGTTGATCCCGAAAAATTCTGCGCCGTATTCGACGTTTTTCTTTTTGCGAATTCCGGCTGTGTCGATCAGGCGGTAGGTTTTACCGTTGCGTTCTACTAAGGTGTCGATCGCGTCGCGGGTTGTCCCGGAAATCGGGCTGACTATAGCGCGATTTTCTCCTAGAAATGCGTTTAACAAACTCGATTTGCCGACGTTGGGACGACCGATAATTGCTACTTTAATTTCCTCAACTTCTGGTAATACTTCCGTGGGAAGATAAGTTATTAATTTGTCAAGCAATTCGCCGGTGCCGTTGCCGTGAATGCCGGAAACTGGGAAAGGTTCTCCGAGCCCCAATTGCCAAAAGTCTGCAGCTTGGGTGAGTCCTGTATTTTCGGATTCGCATTTGTTGACTGCGAGAATGACTGGGACTTTTTGCAGTCTCAGCCAAGATGCGATCGATTCGTCGCCGCCGGTGAGCCCTGTTTTTCCGTCAACTACGAAAATGGCTGCGCTGGCTTCTGCGAGGGCCGCCATTGCTTGTTCGCGAATTAAAGGCAGAAATTCTGTCTCGTCGTCGAATACTAGCCCGCCGGTGTCTACGACTTGATATTCCCGATCGCCCCAGTATGCTGGTCTGTAAGTGCGATCGCGCGTGATTCCCGGTTCGTCGTGGACGATCGCGTCTTGGGTGTTGGCTAAACGGTTGACGAGCGTCGATTTGCCTACATTGGGGCGTCCAATAATAGCAACTATAGGTAGAGACATAAAAGTAGCAGCAATAAGGCTGCGCCGTAATTTTGAGGTTTAGCCTTTTATTGTAAGCGAAACTGGCCCAGATTGTATGCGATCGGGCTGCATCGTGTATTATAGGCCCTCCGGGGCTGTGTGGCCCGCGCCGCGAATTCATGGCGACCTCTGGAAACGAGATAAAGAAGGCTCGGACTGTTAATCTGGATTACCAGAGCCTGGTAACGATAAAAGCTTGCTGCACCTTCTCTAAAAATTGCTAAATGGAACGACTTATTTCTGTATTCGGGTTAGCTGTTTTTGTCGGTTTGTCCTACGTCTTTTCAGTCGATCGGCGCGCTGTCAAGTGGCCGCCCGTATTGTGGGGAATTGCTTTACAGCTAATTTTTGCTATTTTGATTCTCAAAACTGCTCCGGGTTTGGCTGTATTTAAATTTTTGGGAGATATGGTGACGCAGTTTCTCAATTTTTCGGATGCGGGGGCAAAGTTTATCTTTGGAGATAATTTTGCAGAACACTTTATCGCTTTTAAAGTGCTGCCAACTATCATTTTTTTCTCTTCGTTTATCACCCTACTTTATCACTACGGCATTTTACAGCGAGTTGTGCAAGCAGTGGCATGGTTGATGATTAAAACCATGAAAACTTCTGGCGCCGAAACGCTTTCTTGTGCTGCGAATATCTTTATCGGGCAAACGGAAGCTCCTTTGTTAATTAAACCTTATTTGGCGGCGATGACGCTCTCGGAACTCCATGCTGTCATGACGGGAGGATTTGCCACAATTGCCGGCGGAGTCATGGCAGCTTATATTTCTTTTGGAGTACCGGCTCAACATTTAATTGCGGCGTCGGTGATGTCTGCACCAGCAGCTTTGGCTATTTCTAAATTGCTGTACCCAGAAACTGAAAAGTCGCTGACTGCTGGGGAGGTGGAGGTGAAGGTGGAACAGGTTTATGCTAATGCGGTGGATGCGGCGGCTTCGGGTGCTAGCGACGGGTTGAAGTTGGCGGCGAATGTGGCCGCGATGCTGATTGCTTTTTTGGGTTTGTTGGCTTTTTTTAATGCGCTTTTGGGGTGGTTTGGAGGGCTAATTAGTTTGCCTCAGTTGTCGCTAGAATTAATTTTTGCTTATTTGATGGCTCCGGTTGCTTGGCTGATGGGGGTGCCTTGGGCTGATTGTGCAGAGGTGGGGATTGTTTTGGGAAAAAAAACGATTTTGAATGAGTTTATTGCTTATTTAGATTTGATGGAATTGGTGAAACAACAGGCGATTTCTGAACGATCGCAAATTATCTCGACTTATGCTTTGTGCGGGTTTTCTAACATTGGTTCGATCGGGATTCAGATTGGGGGAATTGGCGCGATGGCCCCGCAGCGGCAAGGCGATTTGGCGAGGTTGGGCGTGAGGGCGATGATTGCTGGCTCTGTGGCTTGTTTTATGACTGCTTGTATCGCGGGGATGCTGATTTGAAAGTTTTGAGTTTTTAGTTAAGCTGTGCGGTGCTTATGGCGCACCTTACATTAACTCCAGTAAATCTTATTAAATAAAAGTTAAAAAACCCACCAAATTATTTGATGGGTGGTATTACTTTGATCATTGGCGAGGCAGGACATGGAATTTTAGCGATCGGCTATTATTGAAAACAAGCAGGAGTTTAGTTTTTGACGAAAGCTTAAAACAGCAGCTTAAAAATGGAAACTAAATTTCCCTCAAAGCTCAACACATTAGGTGGTAATATGGCTGTTCTGCAACTAGAAGACGGTAGAACATATACGGATATCCGGGCGATCGCGAGTCAACTGGCAGTTTTAAATATTGAGATCGATTCCCTGCCCACTAACGAAAATCCGGCGTTTCAAGAACTGCTCGTTCAAGACATTCTCAATGTTACAGAAAAACAGCAGATTCTCGCAGCATATAATAGTGAGTTTGAACAGTTTAAGCGCGCCAGCGGATATCGGTGGTGCGACTTAAAAGTGCTGCATCCAGGTTCGCAGCAGATTTACGCACTGATGACTCAAAGCGATCGCACTCATACCCACACAGATGCAGAAGTTCTTCACATTTTAGCTGGGGAATGCGTTTTTGGGTTTGTGTATTCTAACGGCTCTCAGGTACAATTAATGCTGCAAGCTGAAGAATACATTAAAGTGCCGGCTAATACCGAACATTGGTTTTATCTCACTCCGTCGCTGTACTTGAAAGCCTTGCAGTATTACACGAGTGCTCAAGGCTGGGTTCCTAAGTATACCAACAGGAAACTAAAAATTAAAAACTAAATGTATGGTGCGCTTCGGCGCACCTTCCTCTATCAAAATAGGCGATTGAAATGGCGACACTACAAACAAAGTCTCTCTATAAAAGACGAGGATTAAATGCTCTCTACTTCATTAGGTGCGGCCATTTCAATTTCTTCGCATCGCTGCAAAAGCGCTTCTATTTCCTGAGCTAAAAAAATTACTTCCGGCCAAGAAGAACCGTTGATTAAATCTTGAGCGTGAGCTAATTTGTTTCTCAATGCCTCTGCTGACTTTAAAAAACGCTCCCCGTAGCGTTTGGATTTGAGCCCCAGCCGATCGACTATTTCAGCCGAACTCAGGATTAAATCTCGCTTGTCGCAGAATTGCAGGTAATCGATTAAGTCAATTGCTTCATTTCTGGATCGCCCCAATTCCCAAAGGTGTTTTGCTGCTAAAATGCGATCGCCCTTAAGCAATTTCTGCCAAGAATCTTGGGGAAAGTAAATCCGCACTATCCGCAATAAATTCATTTCCAGAAGCGTCACCAATCCAAACAGCAGCATCCGCACTGGTGCTTTTTGTAAATCGCCGCAGGTAACGATCCCGTTGATCCTGTTGCTTTCCAATACAAATAATCTCGGTTTTTCTCGCAGCAGCGGCAGCAATTCCATCAAAGGAGTGGCGGCGGCAATTAATTGGGAGGGGTGAAAAATTTGCTGGTAGTCGCTGCACTTGCCTGTCTTTAAGTGCGATCGTTCTACATAGCCGCAAACCGTGCCGTTTTCTTCAATACCGAGCACGTCAAAATCGCGGGCCTCCATCCACGATCGCAATTTGGCTGCATCTTCGCAAGCGGGGACAGCTTTCAGCGGTTCCGCGAGGTATTTAACTGTAATGCTGTCTTTGAATAAATCCCGCAAGTCGGCGGAACTAGATTTTAAATGTTTCATCTCATGTCCGGTAATTTCATGGATCGTTGCCCGACAAAATAACAATTAATATTGTAACTGCCAGTAAAGACGCCGTATTACCGTGGGAGAATCTCAGTTTTGTAAAAAGGGTTTTTTAGAAGTGCGAACGTCCCCCTTGCACTCCTGTCAAATCAAAACTGAGATGCTGCCTTACCCAAGGCGAACTTAACGTTAAACCCATAGTCCGGCTCTTGTTGAAACCCCTGCCTCAAAGCTAAATTCCTCGCTATGAGGACTAATGAGTTCTTCAGTCCTCTTAAGAGGACTTTCGCTATGAGACAGGGAATTCATTCCCTGGCGGAATGCCGGGTGAACGGGAGGAATGGCGGACTAAAAGCTTAAGTTGACACTAATATGCCTTACCGTGTCCCTACAGATTTCATGATATTACTTACTGGCTAATTCCGGGCAATAATGATTGGCGGCAAGGGTGGTAATAATATCCGTATCGGCGAGAAAACTTTCTTTGGCAGTTGGATTTTCGATACTGACAGCTTGCCCGATCGCTCTTAATTTAACTTCCGGCAGAGAAAGTCCCGATTTTGCTTCCGCACACATTCTTTTAGCGGCCGCAATTTTTTGACCAGGGGCCCTTCGGATTGCTTGCAGTAAATTGTCCGTTGCTTCGGGAGAGTAGCTTTTTGCTAAGCGTTGATAGTCTTCGAGAAATTTCCCATCGTTTCCTGTCAGCTTAATGTCGGATTCTTGGGGCGAACACAACAAATTTAAGTTAATTACTTCTCCTACTGAATTGACAAGAAAACATCCTTCGCGTTCTTGGGCGCTCGCGCTTTGGTTGCTGGGTACAAATTGTATAATAATAACGGCGGACAGAACAGCAGTTAAACGCGAGTAATTTAGCATGGGAATTACGTGATATATTTGGGATTCTTAACCGCCGAATGCGGAGCAATGTGGTGTTTTTGAGTTAGAGCGTGTCCGGTAAATTAACCGAAATAATTGTAGGGGCGGGTTTCACCAACCATCTATACTTCTAACTAAAAATCTACATAAATCCGCCCTCCAAGCTGTCGGCAATTCAACAAAAATAATATCAGACGAACATTTCGTTGTCTAGGGAAGTTTTCATTAACAGCAAACATCCCCCTTGTGTGAGGGGCGAATGTGTGGAATCGGGAACCGATCGAATGTAGTCGCCTTGATGGCAAATTTCCCCTTCTACAATTAAGTCTCCTTCTAATACAAGCACTTCCTCCGAGGCAGCGTGTCGGTGCATGGGAAATGTTACTCCAGGTTCTAGGCGCATCAAGCAGGTAATTTCGCGCTTTTTTTTGTCAATGTAAAGCTTGCCGAACGAGACTCCCGGAACTCCATAAGATTTCCATTTGACATCGTGCGATCGCACTATTAAAGATGGAGTATTGTTCTCGGTTGGGGAAGTAACAATTGGCTTTATATTGCCTGATTCGGCCAGGGTGGGCGGCAGTTGGGCTATACGCTGGAACAGGCGGTTTTTGAGGTCGGGGGCGACAGGAACTGGGGGGGCTGTGTAGGCGATCGCGGCAATTGTGGATTCCAAAGCAGCTAATTCACTTGTAAGTTCTGGGGACTCTTTCAATTTCTCTGCAAATGCGCCACGTTCTGACTCGTCGAGGGTATCGAGAGCTTGAAGGGCTGCAAGGATTGTATACTCCTCGTCTGGCATCATTTCCATCTGTTTTCCGCCATTAATTGTAATTCAGCCTAGGTTAATTTTAAACTTGAAATTGGTCTGCAGCCCTCGCACTCAAGATGGATGATTGGAGATGCCACAATTTTAGATTAATGTTAAACAACTTAAATTTTGTTTTTTGACTATCTAAAATTCTTCGCTCAAAGCTTGACGCAATTTGGAAAGACCCAACCGAATTCGGGTTTTGATTGTACCTGTCGGGATACCAGTTTTAGCTGCGATCGCCGCGCAAGTCAGCCCTTGGTAGTAAGCGAGTTCGATCGCCTGTTGCTGTTCCTTTGGCAGTTTTTCTAAGGCTGCTTTGACTTGTTCCCTGCGTTCTTTAAACATTGCATCTTCCATCGGTTCTGCAACGCTAGAGATGGGTACTTTAGCCTCTTCCAGACAAGCTTCAGCAGCCCGAACTGTTCGCTGCACAGCTCGCAGCCGATCGAGGGAACGACTGCGGGTAAGCATGAACAACCAGGTATCTGCTCGACTGCGAGAAGGATCGTAAGTTGCTGCTTTTTGCCAAATTTGGGAAAAAACATCGAGTACCACTTCTTCAGCTTCTTCTACCGAACCCAGGATTTTGTAAGCGAGAGCGTAACTTGGGCGACCGTAGCGATCGTAAAGTTTAGCTAATGCCGTTTGGTCTTTCTGGGCAATCTGCACTAAAAGCAGCGATTCATCGCCTGACTTCTGGCCTGTCATCTCAGTGTACCGAAAATTTTTGTTTTGACTGCACAGATCCAAAATTAAAAATTCGGCGTATATCACTACAGAACATAATTGTAAGTTTGAAGTTGGGGTACAAACTGGAGTATGCCTTTTCAGGCTAATTTTGTCGTGCTTTGAATTGTAAAAATCCCAAGTCATATTGGATTTTACCACCTAATTAATTATTTGGTTGAGACTTAGCAATCCGCTTTATGCAGAACAAAAAAATCCCTGAGCGTGAAGAGTCTATCGATTTTCGATTTTCGATTTTCGATTTTCGATTAAAGAATTGAAGCATTGACCCCCCGGATAAATTCGGGGGCAAGTTTCATCGGATACAGGTTTTTTATTTCTGGGTTCTGAGTCTGCGAAGGAATGAATCCGGGGGCTTGTATCCTGGATGCTTTCGGTCAAAACAGCGCCATTCACTCGTTCCCAAGCTTTGTTCGATCGCTCCCAATAAGAGCCTGGAAACCCCTCTAAGCGAGGCTCTGGCTCCGCTCTATCGAGGGAAGCCGTGTCTGGGAGCAGGTCTTCCCAAGCATAGTCCGGGAACGAGTAAATCCTCAATTACCCACTTTTTTACAGAAATTAGTCTGGCAGCACAGATCCAAAATTGCCAAACCTTCGTATACCACCAATAGGAGAAGGCTCAGCAACAGCGCCAAAGCCCGACAGGTTGGCAGATTGCAACCTGTTGCTACAAAAGTCCAACCCGCTAATACCAATTTAATGTGAAGTTTCACATATCTCGATCCCCCTAAATCCCCCTGATTGTTGGGGAGTAGGGGTTGACTTTGAGAATAATCTTGTCCCCCCCTTGTAGGGGCGGTGCGACCCCTACTCCCCGTGCCCGCCCTCTTGGCTAGGGGGGATCAGATTCTACGGGCCCTCATAAAAAATTGGTATAAGGCCGGTTATTTACCATTGATTTGTGCAAAAATTACATTGAAATAAAGGTGCTAACTGTGAAGCTCACAAAAAAAATTCGCCGAACCATACTAGCTATTGAAGTAGCTCTAATTGCTCTATTAACTCCAGGGATAATTGTCGCTTCTGACCACGACGACGGCGAAGTAGATATCAAAGGTCGCGCTGTAAATTTAACTGACCTGTACGTATATCGCGAAAAAGACCAAAACTCCGGTGCTGCGGACGGGGATTTAGTATTTACGATGAATTCAAATCCCAGGTCTGTCGCCCGTTATCAATATTATTTCAGCACTACAGCCCTCTACCAATTTCACATCACCCAGGTAGGTGACGTGAATTCTACACCTACTGGACGTTCGGATATTATCTTGCGGTTTGCCTTCAGTCCGCCTAACAATAGAGGTATGCAAGCGGTAGCTGTAACTGTTGTTCGCGGTGGCTCGGAGACTGTTGCTAAGACTACTGTTAACGGCGGGCTAATTGCTACAACTCCGCTGAATTCTAATGCTGTTTTGAATACAGTACCTGTGGGCGGTTCTAACTTGACTGTATTTGCGGGTTTACGCGAAGACCCATTTTTCTTTGATGTGGAACAATTTTTTAGAGTTCGCGCCGCAGCTTTGGGAACGGGGCCGCGCACTGCTTTTAAAGAACCGAGTCAAGCGATCGACTTTACTAAAGGTTACAACGTCAATACAATTGCTGTGCGCGTTCCGAAAGCGTTTTTGCAAGCAGGAACAGGGGCAAATACTTTTGATGTTTGGTCAACAGTTTCGATCCGGGATGGAGCTGGCGGTTTTAAACAATTCGAGCGTTTAGCAAGACCTGCAATTAATGAGGGTTTGATAGTTACTCCCGCTTATCTGGAAGCATTCAATAATATTCCTCCCAGATCGGATTTGAGCGCTGCTGCTGCTCCGGTGCGGCAGGAAGCTGTTGCTACTCTGAATGCTGTGGATCTTTTGGACGGTCGGGATAATGTCGATCCAAATGCGATCGCCGGAGCTTTCTTACCCGATGTCATGCGGATCGATACCACAAAAACCAGCGGCTACGCTAGCGCTACCAATGCTCAAGGAAGCTTGATCGGAGGTCGTATGCTGATGGATGACGTTATTGATATCACTCTGGGAGCTTTGGTAGGTTCTCCGGTTGGTGATAACGTTTCATATAACGGAAGTCCGGGAAATCCGGCTCAGGGACACAAACCTTTAGAACCGACTTTTCCTTATTTGGCTTTGCCTAATTAGTCAGTTGACAGTTGACAGTTGACAGTTGACAGTTGACAGTTGATGGTAGTCAGCTCTATGAATGTAGGGTGCGTCGCTATGAGATTTTTAATGAAACTTGCAGATTATAGATGGCGACGCACCTTACCACAATAGAAAAGGCTTTTTTTGACCGCAGATGAAGGCGGATTAACGCAGATGAACGCGGATGTATGAAAACTAAAATTAAACCGGAAATAAAATCGGATATTTTCTCGTGGTGGCTGCTGGGAGTGGTTCCTTTAGTTGGGATGGTAGTAGTGAATTTACCTCCTAACTTGCGTTTTATTTCAGCAACTTTTTCTAACAAAAGCCCCGAAAATCTCGATACTAATTACCGCTATCATTTTTCGGAAAGTTTGAGAAATAATCCCAATCAAAAGGAAGCAATTCAACAAGAGATTGCTTTTTACCAGCAGCGGTTGGCCGTTGATTCCCGCAGCGGTTTGAACCGGGCGTCACTGGCGGGATCTTATTTAAAAATGGCTCGCGCTACTGGGGAGGGAGGTTGGTTTTTATTGGCAGAACAAGCGGCTCAAAGGTCGATCGCCGATTTGCCTTTTGACAACCAAGGTGCGCTGTTAGTTTTAGCTCGAATTGCTGAGGCGAGACACGATTTTGCTACTGCTTTGCGCTTTGCTAAACAGGCGGGTTCTGACAATGAAGATGCGATCGCCCTGGAAGTTACATCTCACTTAGCGATGGGAAAAGTGAGCGAGGCAAATGCAGCCGCAGAAGCCTTAGTTAACCGGATTCCTAACTTGGGTTCTCTCACTTTGAGAGCTTTAGTGAGAGAGTCTCAGGGCCGAGATGCTGAGGTTTTGCAGGATTACCGGCAAGCAATGGCGGCGGAGGAACCGGGAGAGGTTGCTGGTTCGGCGCGGGCCCGATCGCTCTTGGGTCGATTTTACGCGCGTCGCGGGCAGTTTGTGCAGGCGAAAGCGCTGTTTTTGGAGGCGCTGCGGTTGGTGCCGCGATACCCGCTGGCGCTGATTTATTTGGCGGATTTGGAGACGCGGCAGGGCAATTATCGGGAAGCCGAAGGCTATTACAGCAAGGTTTCTGCCTATTCTGGCGGAGTTGCGACGGTGTTCGATCGCATTGTCGATCGCGGTATGGCGAGAGTTAAAGAGTTCGAGGGAGATGCGATCGAATCCCGACGACTTCGCGACAAAGCAGAAGCGGGGCTGCGACAGGAACAGGTTTCTGGATCTGGCGGTTTTGGGCACCGGCGCGATTTGGCAAGTTTGCTGCTGGAAAAAGGTCGATCGCAGGATGTCGCGGAAGCGCTGGCGTTAATGCAGGAGGAGGTGAAAATTCGGCGGGATGCTGTCACGCTGGATACTTTGGCTTGGGCGCTTTCCGCCGCTGGGGAATGGCAAAAGGCCGATCGAGTGATGGCCGAAATAGTGCGATCGGGCATTCGCGATGCGGGGATGTTTTACCGGGCTGGTGCGATCGCCCGGACTTTAGGTAAGGATGCTGAATCTCGCGCTTTTTTTCAAAAGTCCAAGGAAATTGACCCGACTTTTGACGATCGAGCTCGCCAAGCATTGGGTTTGGGAAGTTATGAATTTTGAGATTAGCTAATAGCAGCCATTCGGCCAAGTTCGCCATTCCCTCAATCCGCCAGGGGTTTCAACCCCTGCCTAAAAGCTTAAGTCCTCTTGCATAGGACTGAAATGCACAATTGTTAAATTTGATTAGCTATTCAGTCGGTTTTAACCGACTTTCGCTATGAGACGGGGATTTCAATCCCCGGCGGCCTTGCGGGTAAGCGCGCTGGAAAAATCACAACAAACACAAATAATTCATCATAAAATCACTAAAGAAACAGGGATTTATGCAGTACAAAATGAACCGAATTTTCCAATTATTTATCCTCTTTTTTCTGACACTTTCCTTGTTACTAACAACCTCAACCCGACCCGTTTACTCACACTGGTCAGACTTATCCGTAGCAGAAATAGTAGTCAACGATTTGCAAACCGAAATAACATTAACTTTCCCAACCGGCTTAACAAACTTCGCCGACGACAATCGAGACAGCCAGCTACAGCCTGCTGAAGTTCGTAACCACCAAACACAGCTAGAAAAGTTTTTTAGCCAACAAATCCGCCTCACTAACAGTAGCAATATTCAAGGCTCCGTAGCAGTAAACCCGCTAGAAATAGCAGCTAAAAGCGCCAGTGTTATCCAGCAGCCCAATACCCACAGCACCTTAATCTTAAACTACACCTGGCCCGCACCTTCTCAAGATAAAACCCCCGATTTACCTGACTCAATTTCCATCTCCAAACCAGAGCAATTGCGGATTAATTACAATCTATTTTTGCCCGGAGTTCCGACAGCTAGCTGTCAAGCTACGATTGTGCAAGCCGGTGCTGTAAAAAGCTTTGTGTTTACGCCGCAAAACCGGGACTTTTTGTTAGCAGGAAAGGAATCTATCTGGGATTCAGGTTGGAGTTTGCTGCTAGCAGTAGCGGGAGCATTTGCTTGGGGATGCGTGCACGCGATGTCGCCCGGACACGGCAAAACCATAGTCGGCGCTTATTTAGTGGGTTCGCGGGCTACTCCGCTACACGCTTTATTTCTAGCAGCGACCACTACAATTACTCACACTGCCGGGGTGTTTGCTGTGGGCGGAATTACTTTGTTTGCTTCTAACTTAATTGACCCAGAAAAATTAGATCCTTGGCTGAGTTTAATCTCTGGTTTATTAGTAGCCTTCATCGGGTTTAACTTACTGTTATCAAAAATTAAGACTAGGTTGGTAGTGAGGACTGAAGTTATCAAAAAAATCCAAACTCAAATTTTTAATAAAAACTGGTTTTTAAGGAGTAAAGTCCTTACTGCGGAATGTGAAGAACCAGTGAATCTTTTGAGTAGGGGAAGTTGGGAGCGAGAATTTAAGCCTGTAAAACCAGATATATCTCACCACTACCACCATCACGGAGACGGCCGGATTCACTCGCATTTGCCGCCCGGTACTGACGGTTCTCCCATTACTTGGAAAAGCTTATTAGCGTTGGGGATTTCCGGCGGTTTGTTGCCTTGTCCTTCCGCTTTGGTGATGCTGTTGAGCGCGTCGGCTTTGGGCAATGTTGGTTTGGGAATGACGTTAGTGGTAGCGTTTAGTTTGGGATTGGCTTTAGTGCTGAGTGCGATCGGATTAATCTTAGTTTATGCCAAACGGAATTTTGATAAACTGCCTAAACAGATAACAGCAGTCAAATTTCTGCCTGCGATTAGCGCGATGTTTGTAATGTTTTTGGGGTTGGGGATTACCGGACAGGCGATGTTGAAAATATTGGGGGCGAGTCAATGGGTAATTGGCAATGGATAAGCATAAAATTAGGACTCTCCCTCCTAACTACAAACTTACGAATAAGTCTGATTTTAGATACCCGATTTCTGGAAGAAGGCGGGTATCTGGGTATTCTGTTTTTTAGCCGTTGCTCAGTTATCAGGCCGCACTATTATATTTATTAATAATTTCGGCTAAATCCGGTACTCCCTTTTCCACGTAAGTCTTAGCTGAGGGGCGGAGTTTGGCATAAGCGCCTCTAACAACCGCTCTTGTGCTGTTCTCGGCTTTTTTGTCGCTGATCTGGAGCAATTCGTCTGCTACTTCAGCTTTTCTTTGGGCTAGATATTCGACTGGGTTGCCATTGTTTACTGCTTCAGCCCACATCGGATCGAGTGCGATCGAGATTTCTGGCAGAAGTTGATCGACGACTTGGGCGCAATAGTCAGCCCGTATCCCCTTGACAGTAGAGTAGGCAGCTTTAAGAGCCATACCACCCAATCCCGGCGCTGCTGCAACTTGTTTGTCTATCAGCTTTACACAGTCATCAACAAAACTTTCTCTGTTGTTTTCATTCAAGAGAATATCGCTAAGTCCCATTTTCGCTTTCCTTGATTTAATAGTCAATGTGCTTATACCAATTTTTTATGCGGCTGCATAGAATCCGATCCCCCCTAGCCAAGGGCGGGCACGGGGAGTAGGGGTCGCACCGCCCCTACTAAGGGGGGAACAAGATTCTTATCAAAGTCAACCCCCTACTCCCCAACAATCAGGGGGATTTAGGGGGATCGAGATATGTGCAACTTTACAATAAATTGGTATTATTAGCTTCGATCTCAATCTGACATCATATATCTATTTTGATCCTTTAGTCAGGATTACACAAGTTTTTTAAGGTTGGAAAGTCTTTACTTGACAAGCTGATGTTGAGATTTGTCTAGTAGTATGTTATAGGAATTA
Source organism: Microcoleus sp. T2B6 (assembly GCF_036700475.1). Classification (NCBI taxonomy): domain Bacteria; kingdom Bacillati; phylum Cyanobacteriota; class Cyanophyceae; order Oscillatoriales; family Microcoleaceae; genus Microcoleus; species Microcoleus sp. T2B6. The sequence goes on from NZ_JAUBOZ010000012.1 coordinate 48,754, forward strand.
AGGTTCAATCTGCTAGTCATTATTGACCTAGGGTTTGTAGTAAGGGCTTTAGTCCTTATTAGGTGAGATTAATGAGGACTAAAGCCCTGACTACAAACTGATGAGTTGTGAACAGCCACATAGAAAAGAGGACAGCTCGAAAAAAACATTAGAAAGGCTCTGCCTAAGTCCGATCGCACTTGCACGTATCTTGCACGTATCATTACGATTGGACATTCGGCTTGACGCCTGCAGGTACTGCAACAATGGGAAGTTTCACGGTTTGAGCCGGACGATCGCTCGATCGCACTACCACATTTTTCGGTAATTTCGCGGAAGTGCTTAGTCCGGGAAATATTTGAAGCGATAAGGTTAAGCCGGCGGCTAATAATAGTTTTTCAAACATGGCCTTGTCTCCCATACCTATGCCCTAGGGCATAATTCCTCTTACACCTACAACATATAAACATCTTCAGTCGCTTGGTGCGATCGCACGGGCATAGTTAAGTGACATCTATCACCACTGAGAAGGGGGTGATGGGGATAGGGGGTGTGGGCATAGGGGGTAATGGGCATTAGGGATGTGGGGGAGAGTGGGAAATCTTGACTCGCACTTCTTGCGTCAACATCCGTTGAACGTGTTAAATTCCTTACACTGCTTCCTTGCCAAACTTCCCTACAAATCAAGAATTGTCCTAGAGAAAGAAGCCGTTGAGTCTCTCTCAAAGGTAGAATTAGCGCGTAGAAGTTATTTGACACAGCGGAGGTACCGACAAGATGCTTGCATACATTCTGGCGTTAGCGGTCGGTCTAGGCAGCTTCAGTATTTACATGGCGGCCTTCTTTTTTCCAGAAGTACACCGCAAAAGTGATTTTACCTGGAGCGGGGTAGGGCTTTTTTATGCGTTAATTTTATGGGCTTGTGCGGGACGAATTACTGGTGCTCTCCTGCTTGGTCAAATGGCGGGCGTGGCGATGTTGGGCTGGTTTGCCTGGGAAACTCTGACTTTGCGCCGGCAGGTGACGCCCGTTGCTGAGCAAACGCCGATTCCTCAGTCGGCGAATTTGGCTGCAGGAGGCGTGCCGTTTGCTGGCTTGTTTGCCAAGAAAAAAGAACCCGCAGCGGCGAAAAAACCTAAGTTTGTTCGATCGCCCAAACCGAAAACTGATGTGGTTCCAGCACCCACTCTGGATAAGGGCGAGGTAAAGCTAGAGGAACAGCCGGCGATTACCCCCATAGCTGAAAGTATTGCTGAAAGTGCGATCGACGAGGCAACTGCAGAAAGTTCGATCGCCCCTGACTTGAAAATTCCCGACTCGAAAACACCTGCAATTGCAGAAATACCAGTGTTTTCAGTCGAAACTCCTGCTGCTGAGACTTCACAACCTCCAGCAGAATTAGCCAGCAACTTCACTCCTCTACCTCTACCTCTAGAAATTTCAGAAATAGCCGTTGCACCAAGTGTGGAGCCAGTAGAGGCTCAGCCAGAGCCTCTACAGCAGCCAGAAGTCGATGATTTTGACGAGGAAACAGAATGGAGGACAGCCGTTAAAGAGTCGCAGGCGGCAGCGGCAGCGGCGGCGGCCCCAACGGCGGCCCCAACTCCTCCTACTCCTCCTAAACCAGCTAAAAAAGCCGGCGGTTTCGGTAGTCTGTTTGACAATATCAAAAATAGTCTCGGCGGTATGTTAGGACTCGGTGCGGCTAAAAACAAGTCTGATGCAACTCCCCAGACGCCAAAACCTTCAGCGACTCCAGAATCGATCGCACCTGAATCTAAAATAACGGCAACTCCTGCACCGGGTATCGACCAAATTCTCGAATCCGAATTAGCCCAGGCGGCTGCGGAAGTGGCAGCCGAAAGCAGCAACACTGCTGTCGAAACCAGCCAAGGAGTGCCTTTTCCCACCAATGTTGAAGCAATGGCCGCGTTGATGGCCACAGAAACCGCGAGTTCTGACAAAATAGGGGAAACTCCGATCGAAGATCGATCGTCCGCTGAAATTCAGACACCGCTGGCTGCTATTGGTGAACCGGAAGCAGCAGCAGGCGTACCAGAAGCAGAAGCCCCTGCTTTATCTGTGGAAACCCAGACACCGCTGGCTGCAGTTGATGAACCGCAAGCAGCAGCAGGCGTACCGGAAGCAGAAGCCCCTGCTGTATCTCTGGAAATGACAGTGGTGGAAATGGCAGAGCCTGTAGAGATAGAAGTACCGGGAGAACCTGGGTTGAGCGTGCAGGTGGAAACGGTTTCAGTATCAGTGATCTCGATCGAATCCACAGATAAAACACCATCTTCTGAGGGAGAACAACCGGAATTGATTCGCCCGAATCCTCCCCCTTCCACAGATAAAACACCATCTTCTGAGGGAGAACAACCGGAATTGATTCGCCCGAATCCCCCCCCTTCGGAGCTAGTAGAAGCTGCTCGTGTGGCCGATGAATCCAAGTCTGAGAATGTATCCGGCGAAGATAAGCCGTCATCTTAAGGCAGAAAGCAAAAGGTAGAAACCAGAATTTTGTTGATTCTGCCTTCTGCCTTCTGCCTTCTTACTTCTTACTTCTTACTTCTTACTTTTTTCTTCTTACTTCTTACTTCTTACTTCTTACTTTTTTCTTCTGCCTTCTGCCCTCTTCCCTTTGCCTTCTGCCCTCTGCCTTCTGCCTTCTGCCTTCTTCCCTCTTCCTTCTTCCGACGGACATCGGACTGACATCCGTTACATCCGTTACATCCGTTACATCCGTTACAGAATCCGTTGCCGAACTTCCCTCTTCCTTCTTCCTTCTCCCTTAATATTATGAAAGCAATTATGGTCGTGGGGACAACATCTCACGCAGGGAAATCTTTACTCGTAGCAGCTTTGTGTCGAATCTTTAAACGGCGAGGCTGGCGGGTAACTCCGTTTAAAGGTCAGAATATGGCCCTGAATTCCTATGTCACAGCCGCCGGCGGAGAGATTGGTTACGCTCAAGCAGTGCAAGCTTGGGCTGCGGGCGTCGCACCTTGGGTAGAAATGAATCCGATTTTGCTCAAGCCACAAGGAGACATGACTTCTCAATTGATTGTCAAGGGCCGGGCGATCGCCAATGTGCGAGCATCTCAATATTACGAGCAGTATTTCGATATCGGCTGGCAAGCTATTCGGGAATCTTTAGAATTTCTCAAGCAAGAATTTGACATGATTGTGTGTGAGGGAGCCGGCAGCCCTGCTGAGATTAATCTCAAACACCGCGATTTAACAAATATGCGGGTAGCTAAATATTTAAAAGCTCGAACTTTGCTAGTAGTTGACATCGATCGCGGCGGTGCTTTTGCTCACATTATCGGTACTTTGGAATTGCTCGATCCAGACGAACGAGCTTTAATTAAAGGATTCATTATTAATAAGTTCCGAGGGCAAAAATCGATATTAGATCCGGGCCTGACTTGGCTAGAAGAAAGGACGGGAATCCCGGTAGTTGGGGTGATTCCTTGGATAGACGAAGTGTTTCCCTCAGAAGATTCTCTCGATTTGCTCGATCGGCGTTCTCCCAATTCTCAAACCGACATAAATATTTCGGTCATCCGCCTGCCCCGAATTTCCAATTTTACCGACTTTGACCCCTTAGAGTCGGAAACTACCGTCACCGTCAAATATGTCAGCCCAAAAGACCATTTAGGCCATCCAGACGCGGTGATTTTACCAGGATCTAAAACTACAATTTCCGATTTGCAGGTGCTGCGCCAAACAGGTATGGCAAAAGCTATTCAAAATTATTTAGTAGCTGGCGGTACAGTCATGGGAGTTTGCGGCGGCTTTCAGATGCTGGGACAAAGTATCACGGATAAAGAAGGGGTGGAGGGAGAAAAAGGAGAATTTCCAGGATTGGGATTGCTGCCTTTGAAAACTGCGATGGCACCGAACAAAATTGCCCGCCAACGAATCGTAACATCTAACTATCCTCAACCGGGTTTGCCAGTTTCCGGTTACGAAATTCATCAAGGAAAAACGCAAATCCTAGAGTCAGATTTGACTCAACCGCTATTTGACGATGCTAGTTTAGGCATGGTCAATACTTCTCAATCAATTTGGGGTACATACCTGCACGGCATCTTTGACAACGGAGCTTGGCGGCGAGCTTGGTTAAATCACTTGCGGCAGCAGCGGGGACTCCGCGCATTGCCTACAGGTATTCCTAATTACCGAGAACACCGAGAAACTCTGTTAGACTCTCTAGCAGATACAGTGGAAAAGCATTTAGATATAAAGCATATTTTAGGTTAATTAGTTAACTGTTGACAGTTAACTGTTGACAGTTGACAGTTGACAGTTGACAGTTGACAGTTGACTATTAACTATTGTTTGTTAGAGTGGATGTTCAAATTCAATGACAAAAGTTTGTTTTTTACCAGATAATGTAACAGTTGAAGCGGAACCCGGAGAGCTTTTGCTAGATGTAGCCAAACGTGCAGGGGTTTCTATTCCTACCGGCTGTCTCATGGGCTCTTGTCACGCTTGCGAAGTAGAAATTGATGGCGGAGATACGATTTGTGCTTGTATTTCCGGCATCCCTTACGGGAAAAAGCAAGTGACAATTAATCTGTATGTTGACCCGACTTGGTAATTTTTCAGTTGTCAGTTGGCAGTTGTCAGTTGGCAGTTGGCAGTTGGCATTAGTCATTAGTCATTAGTCATTAGTTAACAGTCAACAGTCAACAGTCAACTGTCAACTGTCAACAGTCAACTGTCAACAGCTAATTTTTTTGCCATTCTTGCTGTTTCTTGCGAGCAGATTGCAGCCATTTTTGGGATTCGGGATAAACAGTTGTGCCGGGTTTGACGGATTCTAATTGATTGATAATTTGTTGCAACTGGCTGAGGGAGTAACCGGGATTTTGAGAATTCACATTTTTTTGCAAGTTTGCCAACAAGCTTTTAGCTTCTTGCAAAGCTTTTGCAGAATCTTTTTCTGCTTCCAGTCTAATCTGGGTAATTCCTAAATCTTTTTGATATTGAGCGAGTTTGGTTTGAGCGTCGAGATACCCAGGGTTATCGACAGAAATCAATTTCAGTCTGTTAATAGCTTCTTGCCACAATTGTGCTATTTGCTCCCACTGTGCGGCGGGATGCGGTGGTTTTTTGGCGGCGACGGCGGCGGAGAGAGCAAATTCTTTGGCAGCTTCAATTAAGTTGTCAGCCTGCACAGAACCGGTGGCGACGCCGCCCATTGCTTGAAAGTCTCTTTCTGCTGCTTTGAGTGTTTTCTTAGCCGTTTCTCCCGCGAGGGTTTCGGCGGGAATTTGATTGAGTTGGTCGATCGCACTTTGCCAATTTACCGTCGCTTTTTGTCTATCCGCAGCAGTTTTGGCTTGCTGATACTGCTGCTTCGCCGCGTTGAGATTTTGTTCGACTTGATTTAACTGAGTAAAAGCATTTTTTTGCTGGAAAATCTGAGCCTCCATGCGCCCGACATTTTTGCGGGCGGCTTGAAATTCATCGACTGTAAACCGCCAACGGCAGCCGAAAAAATTGCAGTAGGTTTGTGGATAATAACCTAAAAACCAAACTGGTAAGGCGTCGAGGTGTTTTTGAGCCTCTTTTGCTTTAATTTCGCCCAAGTCAAAATCAGCGACAGCAGTGGCTTTATTCACCAGTTGATCGGATTGTTCCACAAGGGCGATCGCCTGCCGGTAATTGTGATCCATACTCATAAAACTCGGCAGCAACAATATCGGCATTGTTTTCGCCACGGGCCAGCGAATCAGGGGAGAAGGTAGGTTAATCAGCCAAATTATCCCCGCAGCACTTCCCAGCAAACTCCCAGCAAAGATGATTTTACCGAACAATCCGGGCGGGCGGTTGGCTTTGACGGCAGCTTTGAGAGCTTGTTCGCTGAAGTTGGGAAATTCGTCTTTGAAGGTATCGCGGATTTCATCTCTTGACGCAAAAGTGCCGTTTTGCGATCGTAACTTCTCCAACCGCTTGATTACCATCCGTCGGAACACTTCACCGGCTAGACTATCAGCCGCCGCGCACTTGTCAACTTCTGCCCGCAAAATTTCAAAAGCTCGATCGGTAAGACGCGCCATAAAACTCACCTATTCCCTTTTAATTATTTTACAGGTTCCCGTCAAAATAATTGTTAAAATATATAAAGTTTCTATCAAATAATCCGAATTAAGTTCATGCCCACTGCTTTAATCACTGGTGCTTCTGGCGGAATTGGTGCAGCCTTTGCCGCCGAATTAGCCAAACGCCAGCACAATCTAATATTGGTAGCTCGTTCCGAAGACAAATTGCAACAGCTAGCTGCTCAACTGCAACAGGAATTCAATATTTTGGTCGAAATTATCGTTCAAGATTTGACCGCACCCGGAGCCACAACTGCTGTATTTGACGCGGTTGTTAAAAAAGGTTGGACGGTTGATTTGTTGGTGAACAATGCGGGTTTTGGCGATTACGGTGCTTTTGCCGATCGCCCGCTTGCGAAACAACTAACAATGGTGCAACTAAATATTGTAGCATTAGTTGAACTATCGCACTTATTTTTGCAGGGAATGCGGCAGCGAAAAGCAGGAAGTATCATCAATGTTGCCTCCATCGCAGCTTTTCAACCGATGCCGTACTTGTCAATGTATGCAGCTACTAAAGCTTTCGTTCTGAGTTTCAGCGAGGCACTTTGGGCTGAGAACAAAGATTTAGGAATTGGCGTTTTGTGCCTTTGTCCAGGGCCGACAGAATCGGACTTTTTTGCAGTAGCTGAATTCCCTCAATCAATGGCATCCAGCAGCGGGCAAAAACTCGTTCCCGCAGCGGAAGTAGTGCGAGATGCTTTGAAAGCTTTAGACAAAAATGAGTCTAATGTTGTGACAGGGGGAATTCCCAATCAAATCATTGCAAATCTGCCTCGATTGATGCCGCGAGAACTTTTGGTGAAGTCGGTAGAAAAGGTGTTTCGGGCGAAAGAGGAATAATCGCGATCGTTGTTAGATACCAGACTTGGGGGAGAAGTCGGGTATCTCGCGTGCACCAGCATTCGGAAATCTCCCTCGATACACGATCGGCTATTTAAACAGAAACAAACCTGGATTGACGTGAAAAAACTTTCCCAAAGCTTCAGCTTGTTTTTTAGTAATTTCTAGCTGACCGTTAATGAGTTGAGTTACCATCTCAATTGTACCAATAATTTCTATTAAATCTGCTGGGTCTAAACTCCTAGCCTCCATCAAATGAATAAGTCTTGACTGGGGAGTTGAAGCATTTAGTTGATAGTGATTTTCTTCAAAATCCTCAATTAGTTTGACTAAGAGTTCTAGCAGAGTATCTTCTTCGGGAGTTAGATTTTCCCGAGAGAGCAAGCTTTCAACGATTTCTAAGAATATCTCGTTTTCATCTTCATTTTTGATGATGCGCGGTTGATATTGAGATAGCAAGCTGCTGTATTTGTCCGAGTCAAAAGTAAGGGTCATTTTTCCAGTTGTCTTTGTCATATTCTGCATGAGTCAAAATGTACTTAATATAAACAATTTGCTTTTGATAGTTAAGACTTACGATTAAGCGATATTTATTTCCTTTGATGTTAAAAATTGTAAAATTTCCAACTGCTTCAGCTTGAGGATAAATAGTTTGAACTTCAATAAGTTTAGTCCAGTTGGCTTGACTAGCAATTTTGTACCAGTCATCGAGAGCCTCGCAGGAATCAGCATGACTTTGGCAGTAGTCTCTTAATTTTTTGCGGCTGATAACGTGCATTTAGCGATCGTTCAGATGTTTTCCAGATATCTAATTTTATCAAATTTAAGGTCGATCGCCCCTAACCCAAATTTTCCCAAAAGTCGATCGCACATTCGGGCCACCAAAATCCCCGCCACCAAAATCCCCGACGCTACCCCACAAGTCCGCCGGGGGTTTCAACCCCCGTCTCATAGCGAAAGTCCTCTAAAAGAGGACTGAAAAGCAAATTAAATAAACAATCAAGTATTTGTCACCATAATCGATTATTTGTCACCATTCTTCAGTCGGTTTCAACCGACTTTAGCTATGAGACAGGGGTTTCAACCCCTGGCGGACTCGCGGACAAACAAACGACCCCCTGGACAAACCATCGCACCCACGGACAAACCATCGGGCCGACGAATAAACGATAAATCCCCGTGGTGTTGCAAATATTGTCGCCCAAATGCGAGAACCCTTACAAAAAACTTGGCATCGCCCGCCCCAAACAGATGAGTTTCACCCATAATAAATGAATGGATCGCACAATCCCAAATCCCAAATCGCCATGAACTCCGAACGCCAACAAGCCTATCTCAACCTGATAAATCAACTGCTAACCTGTCCCAGCGGCGAAGAAGCGGAGGTATTAGAGACTCACCCGGAATTGCTGGATGATGGCTTGGTGGCGGCAATGCTAGAAGAGGTAGATAATCTTAGAGAACAAGGCGAACTAAATAATGCTAATCGGTTGAAAAGATTTGCAGGGCAACTGAGGGAAGCTCTACCGAAAATAGCACTAAAAACAGAAGCAGATAAACTGTTTGAACAAGGCAAGCAGCAATATAGAATCTGTCAAAATCCTGAAGCTTTGCAGTCTTGGGAACAGGCATTAACGATTTATCGGGAAATTGGATATCGTGAAGGAGAATTTAAGTCCCTCGGTAATTTGGGCGATGCTTGCCAAGACCTAGGGCAATACCAGCGGGCGATCGAATTTTACGAACAGTTTCTAGAGATTTCACGGGAAATCGGAAATCGCAAAGGAGAAGCTAATTCCCTCGGCAATTTGGGCAATGCTTGTGAATCCCTAGGGCAATTCCAGCGGGCGATTGGATTTTACCAACAGTCTTTAGTGATTTCATGGGAACTAGAAGATCGTCAAACAGCAGCTAAGTCACTCAGTAATTTGGGCTCAGCTTACGATACTCTAGGGCAATACCACAGGGCGATAAAATTTTACCAAGGGTCTTTAATGATTTCACGGGAAATCGGAAATCGTCTAGAAGAAGCTCTTGCCCTCGACAATTTGCGTTCTGCTTACTATTCCCTAAAGCAATACCACAAGGCGATCGAGTTTTGCGAACAGTATTTAATGGTTTCACGGGCAATCGGAAATCGCCAACTAGAAACTGCGGCCCTTGGCTGTCTGGGCAATGCTTACAAATATTTAGAGGAATACCAGCGGGCGATCGAGTTTTACGAACAGTATTTAATGATGTCACGGGCTATAGAAAATCGCCGACTAGAAGCTGCTGCCCTAGGTTGTTTGGGCAATACTTATAAATGCCTGGAACAATTTGACAAGGCGATCGAGTTTTATGAACTGTCTTTAGTGATTAAACGGGAAATAGGTGATCGTCGAGGAGAAGCTGGTTGCCTCGACTGTTTGGGTAACGATCACTATTCCCTAAAGCAATTCGACAAGGCGATCGAGTTTTATGAAATGTCTTTAGTGATTAAACCGGAAATAGGCGATCGTGAAGGAGAAGCTGATTCCCTTGGTAATTTGGGCAATGCTTACAGCCGCCTGAGACAAGTTGAGAAGGCGATCGAGTTTCACGAACTGTCTTTAGTGATTTTACGGGAAATAGGAAACCGCGAACGAGAAGCTGGTTGCCTCAACGATTTAGGCAATGCTTACCGTTTTATAAGTCAATTTGACAAGGCGATCGAATTTTACGAACTGTCTTTAGTGATTTTACGGGAAATCGGCCATCGAAAAAAAGAAGCTGATTGCCTCGACAGTTTAGGCATGGCTTACTATTCGCTGGATCAATTCTATAGGGCGATCGAGTTTCACGAACTGTCTTTAGATATTTCACGAGAAATCGGATATCGCCGAGGAGAAGCTATTTCTCTTGGTAGTTTGGGCTTAGCTTATCAATCCCTAGGGCAATACCATAAGGCGATCGAGCTTAACGAACAGTCTTTAGTGATTAAACGGGAAACCGGAAATCGCCTAGGAGAAGCTGCTTCCCTCGGTAATTTGGGCTTAGCTTACCTATCCGTAGGGCAATACCATAAGGCGATCGATTTTAGCGAACAGTCTTTAAAGATTGAACGAGAAATAGAAGATCGCGCTGGAGAATCTATTTCCCTCGGCTGTTTGGGCTGTGCTTACTATTATCTAGGGGAATACAACCGGGCGATAGATTTTGATATACAAGCTTTAAAGATATCAATTGAATTAGAAGACTGGGAAGGCATAGCTAATTCCTCCGGAAACTTGGGCTTAGTTTACTATTCCCTGCGGAAATTGGATAAAGCGATCGAATTGCACGAACTGTCTTTAAAGAACCAACAAAAAATAGGATCTCGCAAAGGTGAAGCTGTTTCTCTATGCCATTTGGGGCTGGATTACTATTACCTGGGTCAATTAGACAAGGCGAGCGAATTTCAGGAACAGTCTTTAGAGATTTCACAAGAAATAGGATATCGTCGAATAGAATCTGAGTCTCTCTATATTCTAGGTGCAGTTTTTTCTCAAAAAAAGCAACTCCCAGAGGCTGAAGTAGCACTTCGTGCCTCAGTCCAAATTCGTGAAACTCTGCGTTATGAGTTATTCAATGATGACCATAAAGTATCATTTTTTGAAACCCAACTATCTGCCTATCGTCTGTTACAACAAGTCCTAGTCGCCCGATCTAAATTTGATGCAGCCTTAGAAATATCCGAAATGTCGCGCACCCGTGCGTTCGTTGAATTATTGTGGCAAACCTTATTAACAAACGATTTGCCAGCCAATGAAGACACAGATAGATTATCAATTACCCAAAAAATCCAACAAATCGCCCGCTCCAGAAACTCCACAATAGTTGAATATTCGATTATCTCGTATAAAGAAATTTACATCTGGGTAATCCAACCAAACGGCAACATCACTCATCGCGCCGCCAACCTCGAACCCCTCAACCAACAAAACCAAACCCTCAAACAAATCATCCTCAAAACCCGCGTCTCCATCGGCACCGATGAAACCGACGACGAAGGCAAAAAAATTCAGCTAGAATCCCAGTACAATCGAGACGAAACAGGCCGCTTTCCCCTCTTGCAACTCCTCCATCAAATCCTGATCGAACCCATCATCGACTTGCTGCCCGTTGATGCCAATTCCCCCATCATCTTCATCCCCCACTACGACTTATTTTTAGTTCCTTTCGCCGCCTTGCAAGATAGCAACAACCGCTACCTAATCGAAGATCATACTATCCTCACCAGCCCATCCATCCAAGTATTAGAAATCACCCGCGAACATCAAAACCGAGTGCGAGGATTGAGACAAGCCGCCCTAATTGTCGGCGATCCAACTATCGCCCCAAAATTCAACGAAAACCCCTACAAACTCCGCCAAATCCCCAGGGCCAAAGAAGCCGCCGAAGCCATTGCCGCAACTTTAGGAACCCAAGCAATTAGCGGAGAAAATGCCACGAAAGTCGCCATTTTAGACAGAATGCTAAACACCCGCATCGTCCATTTATCCGCCCACGGACTCCTCGACGATTTCCAAGGTTCCGGCATCCCCGGCGCGATTATTTTAGCACCATCAGGAGACGACGACGGCGCAATTCATGCCGTGGATATCCTGCAATTAAAACTCGATTCCGAACTCGTAGTATTAAGCGCGTGCAGCACCGGGCGCGGTAAAATCACCGGAGATGGAGTTGTCGGATTATCGCGTTGCTTCATTCTCGCGGGAGTCCCCAGCATCATCGTTTCCCTGTGGAATATGGGAGTGATATCAGCCAAATTACTAATGACTGAATTCTACCAAAATTTAGCACGGGGCGACAATCGAGCAGCGGCCTTGCGGTGTGCTATGCTAACCACAAAAGCTCGATTTCCGAGTCCCATAGCTTGGGCTGCATTTACCTTAATTGGCGAAACCGAAACTTTACCACTGTCAACTGAAAAAACAGATTTAAGGAGATTAGTAATGTCACTTCCCGATGATGCGAAACCCGAAGAAATTGTGGCGGCTTTCATTAAGTTATTGAAAATATCCGAGCCGCAATTTGTCGCAGAATTATCAGCGATTGATGTTGGTTCGACCGATAATGTAAATGTTATCGCTCAAAAAATCAAGGATTGGTGCGAAAGCCGGCCTCAAATTGAAGAGAATTTGGAGAACGAAATTTATCAGGCGGGTGCGGGTGGTACTGATAGCGATGCACCGGAGGAAATCGTGAGGGAGTTTTACGAAACGCTGAAGGAAAATAAGATTCGACTGGGTTTGTCTGGGTCTTCTGTGGTGGTTGAAACTGATACTTTGGGCACAGAATCGACCGCTGAGTGATTGAGGTATCCGGTGATTGATGCCCCGGTGATTGAGGCCCCGGCGATTGTTGAGGCCCCGGCGATTGTTGAGGCCCCGGCGATTGACACCCCGGCGATTGTTGAGGCCCCGGCGATTGACACCCCGGCGATTGACACCCCGGCGATTGGAAATCGCGGCTACACAAACGATGTCCGCCTACGCGGACGAAGAAGGTATTCGGAGATGAGAAATCACCGGGTGGAATCTTCAACCCGCGTCGGCGGGTTTTGTTTGTGTAGCAGCGGTTTCAACCGCCGGGTGATTAGAAATCACCTGGTGGAATCTTCAACCCGCGTCGGCGGGTTTTGTCTGTGTAGCCGCGGTTTCAACCGCCGGGTGATTAAAAACCGCCGGGTGATTAAAAACCGCCGGGTGATTAAAAGCCGCCGGGTGATTAAAAACCGCCGGGTGGATTCTTGGAACTTGCAAAAGCAGGATCAGAAACGAATTCCCAGTCAGGAATCATTGATTTTTGACGGTGGTGAACAGCCTGATTTCTGATATAGTTAGCTACAGTGTCGATCGCATCACGGCTAACCGTAAACGCCCCATAGCTACCTTGCCATTTAAAAAAAACACCCGGTTTAAGTTCGTGAGTTACCAAATGAGAAGAACTACCTTTAACTTCCTTAATAATTTCAGATACTGTCAAAGTTGACGGAAAACCTATTAGCAAGTGTACATGATCTTCTATACCACCAACAGCAATCACAGTACATTTTAAGTTGTTACATTTTCCAATTATAGCTGCATAAATTGCTGGCTGAATATCGGGAGTAATTAAAGGCAATCTATCCCATGTTGCCCAAACATAGTGTAGATACAACTGCGTGAAATTTTCTCTCATTTCTCGTAGAATATATGAAACTTCTATTCAACCCGCGTCGGCGGGTTTTGTCTGTGTAGCCGCGGTTTCAACCGCCGGGTGATTGAAAATTACCGCTTGATGA